>NZ_CP082361.1:0-150808 GCF_019890895.1 Klebsiella sp. CTHL.F3a
ATGACGAGCGAAAATAACAGCTTACCTCTCAATCTTCAGGAAGTGGACAAGACAACCGGTGAAGTTGTTAAGCTGGATGTCAACAGTACCAGTACTGTGCAGCCGGTAGCGCTCATGAGGCTCGGTCTCTTCGTTCCAACCCTGAAATCAACCTCCAGGAGTAAGGCGAACCGGAAAAACGTTACAGATGCCACTGAGGAGCTTGTACAGCTGTCCATTGCTAAAAGCGAAGGGTACACCGACGTTAAGATCACCGGATCGCGTCTTGATATGGACACGGATTTTAAAGTCTGGCTCGGGATCATTCGCTCCATGTCAGAGTATGGGGTAAAAAGTGACACCCTAGAACTGTCGTTCGTTGAATTCGTTAAGATGTGTGGATTTGACTCCCGGCGTTCAAATAAGAAAATGCGCGATCGCATCAGTAATTCTCTGTTTAAACTCGCCTCGGTTACTCTGAAATTCCAGAGCGAGACGAAAGGATGGACCACCCATCTGGTGCAGTCAGCCTATTATGACATCAACGAAGATATCGTGGAGATCAAGGCTGAACCCAAGCTCTTTGAGCTTTACCACATGGACAGGAGGGTACTGCTTCGGCTGAAAGCAATTGACGCCCTGCAGCGAAAGGAATCAGCCCAGGCACTGTATACCTACATCGAGAGCCTTCCCCAGAATCCCGCGCCTATCTCCATGAAACGTATGCGGGATAGGCTGAACCTCACCTCAAATGTCTATACGCAGAATCACACAGTCCGAAAGGCGATGGAGCAGTTGCGGGATATCGGCTATCTGGATTACACCGAGTTTAAACGTGGCCGGGCGACTTACTTTAGTGTGCATTATCGCAATCCCAAACTCATCAGCGGGACGGTGAAGGTACCGCGCAGGGAGGAAGAGGAGAAGGCGCCGGAGCAGAATTATGACGAAGTCATTAAGGCTCTGAAGGCTGCAGGCATCGATCCTCAGAAACTTGCTGAAGCGCTCTCGGCAATGAAGCCGGAAAATTGACTGCGATACGCATTACCATGACTGCCGTATGCATAAGCGATTAGTTATTGACTGTGATATGCATCACGCATACCTCAGTCAATATTCGTTCTCTTTCCTGCAAGTGAAGAACGGACAATATTGACTGCGGTATGTTATTTCTGGCCAGCATATGCTGATATTGACTGCAGTATGTAAGTTTAGCGGGGATGTTAGCCGGCCAGCTGAGTGCTCTCCACGTGACTACATCCCACAGTCAATATTTCAGTACATCCCCGGTCCGCACTGAATGAAACCGCTCAGCAGAGCATTGATCCCCGCATTGCCGCTAAAACCAGCCCCCCAAAGTTCGCTAATCCTGTTGTACCGTTGCCCGACTTCAATCGTAAAGAGAAAGCCCGTCGCTGTCAGAACCACCCCGGGACGAAGTCACTGACGATATGTTCGTACTGAATAACGACCAGGCTTGCCGCGTTGCAAAGGCCTATCTCGTAACCTGCTCGCTCAGGACTCCTGCTGATATCCGGATCACAGTAAGTTTTATTGTCTGCGGTATGAAGGTGTCAGCTGATCACCTGAGGACCGGGCCTGCTTAATGCGGATGATGTCATGGTGCGATAAGAAGGTGAGGGAGAACGGGATGCGGTATGAGACCAGACCCGGACGGAAATGATGTCCGGGTCATACCAGATAAGTGTCACGCTTCTGCGGCCGGCACGTTGAGGGACTTTGAAGGGATTGCCTCTGACTCACATGGGTGCGGAGTCAGTCCCTTTCACGTAGCGGCAAAAGCTCCGGCCGCTTACACAACATTCTCAGCCGGCCGGAGGCAGGGAACGAAGGATCTCCGCGGCATCTCGACCGTCACCGGTAAAGGGAACGGCCAGGGTGGCAGCCATGTCCAGCGCAAATACCCGGGTATAGACTTCCATCGAGCGCGGATCCTTATGCCCGGCCAGTGCCTGGATGACCTTCCTGGGCTGCCGGTGATAAAGCATGTGCATGATATAGCTGTGCCGGAAAGTATGTGGGGTCACGGGGATCGAAAAATATACGCCGTCAGCTTCGGCCCGTTTCACCGCCTGCTTCAGCCAGTTGCGCATTGTCTCATCCGTGACCGGCCATAACGGCTCCCGCCGGCGGGGGCGGGTGGTGACCATCCAGCTTTCCATCTGACGCACAAAACTGGCATCTGTCAGCGGCACCAGTCGCACTTCATCTTTTGGTGGACGCCCGCGGCGCGCCCGTACTTTCTCCGACAGCACCCGCACAAAAGGCCGCAGGCCATCCAGGTCGAACGATTCCGGGGTGAGCGTCCGGGCTTCGCCAATACGGATCCCGGTATTCCACAGGGTGGCGAACAGCATATGGTGACGCTGATCCGGCATATACCAGAGGAGGGCGCTCACTTCCGGCGCCAGGAGGTATGCCGGCGTGGCCCCGGTTGAGGTGGCCATCCGCCGGAGTGCCACCGCGGTCGCAAAATCAACGCCCGGGGCTATCGGCAGCAGGGAGACGCGTTCTGGTGAATTCTGCAGGGGAATGACGTTGTTCATCGGTTATTTTTCACGTAGCGCACGCACTGGTTATGGATACAGTTATTCTGGCCCTAAATGACGGATCCTGCCATGACAATAAATCGCAGCATGCGGATCCTTTTGTTGTCATAACCCACATTGTTGCGGGTAAAACCAAACTGGTAAAGGAGCGTTTTTATCATCTGATCCTTGATGAAGTCAAGACTGGTGCGCCTTACAGGCCATTTCGTGCTTTTTGGGAGAAATGGGGTAATGCCAGGACAGACAGGATCGGACAGAAAGGAAAGGGAGCAGGGAAGAAGAGGGATGCACTACGTAAATTCTGACCTGGTACACCCCTGTAACCCTGACAGTTTTCACGCAGCGCAATGTGGTTGCTGATTACTGCCAGTTGAGATGATGGCCGGCATCCTGTTGCTGACTTAATATACGGATAATAACAATTTCAGTATCAGTCTGCAGAAAATAAATCATATGCCGTTCCACGGGTAATGCGCATATTTACTCCCCCAGTTGAGGACGGGGAGTACCGATATTATGATCACTCACAACCTGAAAAATGTCGGATATCTGATTAATATATTTGTCGGCCTGCTCTTCACCGAAATGGTGGTACCCGTAATACCATATATCCTCCAGAGCCAGACTGGCTTTCGGTGTGAGTTTAACGTTTTTCACCAGAAGTTCTCATGCCAGCTTTCACTTTTTTAAGAAACGCATCCTTTTCCCACGTTACAGGTTCGCCGCTGCTCAGACCTTCTGCCAGTAAATCCCGCAGGGCCTGGAGACGTGACTCTGCCTGTTTCTCGCGCAGGAGGCGAAGTGAGTCGCGGATTACTTCACTCTGTGTACGATAATCACCTGATTCTATGAAATTCCGGAGTTCATCTCCGAGAGCCACTGTCATTGTTCTGGCCATATCAAGCCTCACGCTTGTAAGTTTAAATCTTACATTCAGTTTATTCCATTCTCAAGGTGCGTCCAGTACTGAACATTGGGAGTATTGGAGTAATGCCAGGATGTACATGTTAGGCAGGAAACAGAAGAGAAGAGGGCGCTACGCGATTTCCGGCCTGGTACACCTCCGTAACCTTGCGGGATTTCGCGTAACGCTTTCATAAGTTTACAACAGAAGAGAAAAGATATTTGCTGAAAAATGAAGTCCGTAAGTTAAATAAAAAATCATGATTCGTCCGGCACTATGTACTTAGCTGTCGTTTAGGTCTTAGGTATTTTGCTAAATTACGATGGTATCCCTTGTAAGAGCTATCTGGCTTGTCCTGCACATATTCAGGTGACAATTCAGTGCAATTTCAGGGATTAATCCTTTTGTCGTCTGCAGAATGTCTCAATAAACGGGCTGTTTGTTGGTTCGCCAGAAGGAAAAAATTTATCGTCGCGCAGATTCAGGCAGTGTTGAACTTTTCTGTTCTGTATCAACAGTTCCTGCCTTAAGTTGATACAATATACCCTCAGTAGAAAGTATCGGATAAGGAAACTATGCACCTTCCTGGACAATTTTCTTGAGTCTTTCATGCCGTTTCGTCTTGTTCAGATTCAGAACTGCCATACGTTTCTTCAGCCACTGGTTTTCATAAGAAACCATGAAGATCAAGCATTTATGTCTTTACATTTATTGGAACAGATGCACTTTAATTGTGCTACAAAAAACAAGCCATTGTAAGTTATAGTGATTTTTAATATACAAACCATTATGCATTCGGAATACATGAAAGTGTTTAATGAGCGCTCCAGGTCACAGATGATTAGATGTAACAGTTCACTATTCATCATGATGTATTAGAAACTTTTTAAGTTTTATATGATTATGAGATATTGGGATTATTGAGTTCCAGGACAATTCTGATAAGATAGCGATGACCAACACTACCCTGCAATAACCACTCAAGATGAAAAATATGACAAACCATAAAGAAGAGAACAGGTTATTATCATTATATTCTATGGGGATCCTTGATACAAAATCAGAAGAACGATTTGACAGATTGACGAGGATTGCCACCAAACTCTTTGATGTACCAATAGCACTTGTTTCACTAATTGATAGAGACAGGCAATGGTTTAAGTCATGTTATGGGCTGAAGATAACAGAGACAGATAGAAGTGATTCATTTTGTACTATAGCAGTAGATCTTAGTGAACCATTAATAGTGCCCGATGCAAGCCTTGATCCAAGATTCAAAGAAAATAAATTAGTTAAAAATGATCCTTATATCAGGTTTTATGCAGGGCATCCCGTAAGACTGCCAGATGGTGAGATAGCTGGAACAATATGTATTATTGATACAGAATCAAGAGTATTAACCAGAGATGACTTCTTATTGCTTAAAGATTTAGCAGAAATCGTAGAGGATGAGTTTAGAATAATAAACGAAGCAACTACTGATCCTTTGACAGGTATATGTAACCGGCGTTCTTTCGCCCTAATGACGGATGAATCATTAAGAAAAGCCAAAAAAAAGAATAAAACATTCTGTGTTCTGATCATAGATCTCGATAATTTTAAACCAATCAATGATAACTTCGGTCATTCAGAAGGTAATGAAGTACTTTGCAATTTTGCAGATATGCTGGAAGATCTTAGTAGTTCAAAAAGCGTTGTTGCAAGATTAGGAGGTGATGAATTTGGTGTTTTATTACCCGAGTCAACCTATAAAGAAGCAGAAGAATTCCTTCATAAATTGAGGGCCGGGATTACTAGCTACAATCTTAATTCTCAAAAAAAATACAACATAGATTTTTCTGCAGGGATTATTGAATATGATGAGAAAATTCATACTAAACGTTCTGCTATCATGCAGGATGCAGACGAAAGAATGTATGAA
This sequence comes from Klebsiella sp. CTHL.F3a, assembly GCF_019890895.1. NCBI lineage: Bacteria > Pseudomonadati > Pseudomonadota > Gammaproteobacteria > Enterobacterales > Enterobacteriaceae > Klebsiella > Klebsiella sp. CTHL.F3a. The sequence continues at coordinate 5,375 of NZ_CP082361.1, forward strand.
ATTAAAAAAGGAAAACGATAGTATATGAAAAAATAGGGCTTACAGCCCTATTTTTTTTTGGCCTCTCAAAAAATCAATTAGTTGGTCACCTGACAAAGGCTTCGAATAATAATAACCTTGAAATTCATCGCAATTCATATTTTTAAGCAATTCAAACTGTTCATTATTTTCCACACCTTCCGCTACTATACCTAAACTAAAAGCTTTTCCTAGAGACACTATGCTTCTTACGATAGATAAGTCCCGTGCATCGTGAGCAATACCACTAATGAATGTTCTGTCTAACTTAATCGCATCAAATGGAAATTCTCTAAGATAGTTGAGAGAGGAATATCCAGTCCCAAAATCATCAATGTGAATTTTATATCCTTTCTCTTTGAGTTTAGTCAGGTTGTTTAAAGCTAAAGTTGGATTAGTTATCATTACGCTCTCAGTAATTTCAAAAATTATTCTGCAAGGATTGACTTCATATAGTTCAGATGTTTTGTCTATATGATTAAGAAGAAAACTATTTTCAAAATCCTTACCTGATAAATTAATCGAGAAAGAAATGTTATTCACCTGTTTTGAGAAACTGAAGACCGTTGTGATAACCATTGCAGTTATAGAATGTATTAAATCTACTTTCTCAGCAAAAGGAATAAAATTGTCTGGTGGTATGAAACCATAATTTGGATGATACCACCGTATTAATGCTTCTGCGCCGGATACTTCAGAGTTAATAAAACTATATTTAGGTTGATAATAAACAATAAATTGGTTTTCGCGAATTGCTTCAGTTAGCAGACCAAGCATAATAATTCTCTCTTCGTGTTCTTTATATAAACTTTCGCTACCAAATATTACATTTTCTTTATCTATTCTGTAAGTTTGAGAGAAGGCAATTTGAACATGACTTATTATATTTGACCCTGAAATATTATAGTTGTTAACTATGACGCAACCTGCGCATATGATCGGTTTAACTAATGAATCGTTACTTGTGATTGATTTTTGTAATTCCTGGAAAAAAATCCAATTTTATCTTGAATAATATCTTTTGTGTGATATTCAACACGCTTCAATTGCAAAGAGAAAATTATAATATCGTTGTCTTTTTTAATAATAAAATCATTTTCTGAACATACTGAAGACAGTTCCTTACAGAGGTTTTCAATAATTGGAATAATGACATCCCTTCCGTAAATCTCACTGATCAGTGTGATATTTCGTACAGAAATCTGTGATATAATTAGTACAGTATCTCTAAAGTTAATTTTTGATAAAGACTTCTCAATATTATTGCAAATATTTTCTTTATCTCTTATTTCATTATCTTCGCTAGAAATGATGACTGATTTATTTTTAATATGATCGTCTGTAAGGATTAATAGTAAACAAATAAAATCATTTCTTCTAGCATACGTTTTACACGCTATCATCTCAACTTTAAAATCAATTGATTTATCGAGTGAGAAAAAACAATTACTGCTGTTTCTTATTAAACCATATTTCAGTTCTGAAAGCCAATTATCTATACTGATAACCGGGCTGTATAATATATCAGTTATTTTTTTCCTTCAAACAGGTTAGTACTTAAAAATATATTCGAATCACTATAAAATGAATTTATAAAAAATTTGTTATTTAACTTAATATATATGGTGCCTTTTGATATTGAATTATTGTAGTTATGTTTTTTGAAGGAAAGTAAATTTTTATATGAACTATCAATTAACTCTTTTTTTATTCGACGTTTTGCTAACCAGTAGCAACCTAAAAAATTAACCAGAATCTGTGTTAGTAAAAAAGATGATTGTGTTGCCCGACTTAAACCTTCAGAAAAAAAGCACAATAAAAGTAATATTGATGATAATAATACAATCAAAAAACAAACAATGCAGTCATTTTTTTCTACATTAGCTTTATGAATAATCGATAGAGGGTCCATAATCAAACCTTATAGTAAAACTAATAATGCAAGAATAAATTCATTAGGGTAATATTCCATGTGTAAACTATTCATTTTATTACCATTTAAAATGGTTACAAATCTATATCAGCAAGGTGATAACATACGATGAATGAAAAAGGTTTTTGTTTATTATTCATGTGTCATGACACTGAATGGATTAGAATAAAACTATCTATTCATACCCTGAATTACCCAGAAAGTATTACCAGATAGTAACAAGTATTATGTTTTTATAGCAGAACAGTAACTATTACAGCAACGATTTTGAAAAAAAAATGATAAGTATGGCTTGTACGGGGCATATTTACCCCATGTGAGAGAAACTTAGACTGGCTGGTTGTTTTTTAGCTAAATGATTTTGAATAGTGAAATAATTGTCACATTTCATTCCACAGGCAATAGGATTTTTCTTACTCCTGTTGTATATTACTCCCGCTGTGCATTTTGAAAAACAACAACATCTACAACATCATCATGTGAGGATAAAATGGGAAATCTGTTTTTCCTGGGGCTTGCTATCGTTCTTTTCGTTGTTTCAATTGTATCCCTGTTCTCATACATAAGAGACAGAAGGAGAATCAAAAGGGCATTCACTGATAGAAGAAGATATCCCTCCAGGCATGAATAAGGTGATAAAAAATAATTCAACCACCATATCTTTAATGATAACAAAAACCAATAAAAACAACGAATGAATTAAATAGCTAAAACTCTAATCAACCACTGCGGGTTTATAATGATTATTATAAGTTATTATATAGATGACATCTATTGCAGTAAACATAAAATAAATTATTTGCAATTTTTACGCTCTTTTTATAATAATTAGGGTTCTATCGATTGTGTGTTTTTAATAGGGAACACTAACCTATAGTTACGCTGGAGAAGGATATTATATAGTATGCCAGATATCGGTAAATCTGAGCGTAGAATGTCTGCGTTACAGAAAAAAATACTCATTGTACTTGCTGCTTTGGATGAGCGTAAGCATATGCCAGTAGCCACTAAGGATATTGAACGAGTGCTAGCACAAGGAGGGGAAAAACCGGTATATGGTTCAAACTTAAGAGCTGCATGCAGAAAGCTCGAAGAAGCAGGTTTTCTTAATACACTCAGGGCACGGAATTTGCAACTTGCTGTAGAACTAACTGAAGCGGGTAAACTTATAGCACAGCCTTTACTTGAGAAGGAGAAGAATGATGAACAGGAGAAAAAAAGGATTAGAGAGTGCCATGTATTACCCCACACCATGCCTTCATGGAGGGAAGTTGCGCATAGTATCGAGATAGATGGAAAAACATATTCTGTATTTCGCTGTGCATACGTAATTCGTTTGAATAAAACAAACTGTCTACAGTTATGGACCAACACCAGGAAAATAGTAAAACTTGAAGGCGACGCAATACAAATTGGTGAATGGTATCAGAAATGTTACGATACAGGGATACATTGTCACATTCAAATTAATGAAGGCGAATGCTTAAGCAAAAAGAGTATGGAATATCTCAATTTTAAACATGGTTTATTCATTAAATAGGTCATGTAATAGATTACGTATTGGTAAGGACATTATTTAGATTACATGGATGTTTTATTCGACGACGACCTTGTGGAATCGGGGATAATTCATCAAATGGATTATCGGGCTGTTAATGGTAAAAAATCAAATAGCATTAGCAATGAATCATTTCAAAAGATGTTTGAAGTAAAAGTATCAGTCGTTACTAAGAATGTTATTCTTTATGAAGCAATAATTCACATTTGAAAAATAATAGTAATTCCGCACGTTCGGTTCATAAGCAAAAAAGATGATGACTACCTTCTTGATAAAGGTATTGTATTTTATGAGGCCGTTCTCGGTGAATTATTCTTACCTGATACCAAATTTATGAAGTGTAAACCAGCTAGAATCGTGTTTATATTTCATGATCATACGGAGGGCTTTTGTTTTGATGATGAAAAGCGACTTAAGAATAGCACTTTTACTTTCTCAATGAAAAATAATACTGTTGAGCAACTAATGGTTACTATCAAACATAATTTGATAAATTACACACATTCGCAACCCTGTTCTATTCAGGTAAAAGAGATTGAAAAACGTGTACGCATTAATTTATCTAAAAAACATCAGAAATTACGATTCAACTGGCAAATCGACTGGATCTCAACACAATATCTTCACAAAATAAAGTCACTGTCAATACTATAAAATATCATATAAAAGAAATAAAGAAAAAGATGAAACTGGCTAGCACATATGAGTTGTATCAATTCGCGCATATGTTAAAATCCCTCAAGAGCTCGAAATAATCTCCTTTTTAATTGTTAACACAGGTATTTTTATGTTATTGTATGTTGTTTTATCTATCTCTCTGGCTTTATTATATGGGATGATAATAAAATATAAAGAGAAGTCAAGGAAATCACATGGCACTGTAAAAAAGCCTATGGCAATCAGGAATAATCGAAATCTAAAGTAGATTCAAAGGGAATAGCTTTCGAATATAAATGTAGTTATTCCGTCTTCAGTAAGTTAATGGTGAATACTTTACCCTACCTCATATTATAAAGGGCGAGTTGTTCTCATTTTTATCTAATGTGTATATTGTTCTATCTTTATATCTAAAACTGAAGTCATTGATTCCAGACAGGGCGCGGTGACGGTAGTTATCCCGTCTTGTCACTGCACAAGGATACTGTGACTCTACGGTCAATCCGACCGATTGGCCAGAATAATCAGAATTACTATTACACAACAAATTGCCTGTTCCTCACGTCAGTGACTCCGGAGGGCGTAAGTAAAAACTGAGAAGTTCTGCGCCCATAATGTATAATCTAATGTAGCTCTATATCATTTTTTCCAGAAATTAGTTGCAACAGATATATTCTGTCTTTCTCAATGAGCGCTGGAAATGTATCGCCAGCAGCTGCCAGCAGAGACCATACTTCCAGGATGGCATAGGCCTTTGTATGTTCAAGAGCGAAACCTAACCCTTCCAGAGAACCTGCTCTGCGAATATGTTCACATATTGCATTTTCACATACCCGTGTCAAGGCTTCATAACTGAGCGAAAAATCATATTTTTTATCCATCTTAAGCTATCTCCACCCAAATGCAGATATCCGGTTACACATTGCAATGCGTAACATTATCAATAATAACCCGATTATAACATCAACTTTCGTTTTGTAATGCCGGCACTACACAATATTTTAATCTGTTTTTTTTTAAAAAAAGAGTATCTTTCTTTTGGTGTGCACCTTAGGGGGCGATCGCCCAGCAAAAAATGAATATTCGTTCTATAATAGCGAGTAAAAAACCGCATTACATGCATCGCTTAAAAGTTGCGCAATGCATCTGGAGCCTTCACAAGGCTATTAATAACGCATGAATTATCTCTGTAAATTCCAACCAGTATCTATCCGAACCATGTCACATTATTTGATTCATACCCGGGATGAGTAAGGCAAGAATAGGTATACTGGCATAGTCTGTTCAGTGCCAGCTAATCGGTCAGTGAAGTTGGTGAAAAATATAGCCTTATATCTTTTCAATTTGAGGGGGGAACTGCATGGTTAGGCGTAAGCTGGAACGTTTGATTAGCCCTGGAAAGTGGATACATAATCTATCAGTCCTCTCTTTATCGATTCTTTCAGCTGGTATATTTTTTTTTGTATTATCTGAGAGCGTAGCTTACCTGGTTTTTCGGGATAAAATTAAAGACTATACATCCGATGTCCTTGTTCGCTCTGAATCGCTCCTGGTTCAGACTGAATCTGTCAAGACTGCTGCAAAGTCACATTTAATATAGGAGACAGTCCATGTACTAATGAAAATATCCTACATCTTCGGGTTGTAGTATGGCCCTATCCGTTGATTAAAGATGTTGGATACATCATAAAAGGAGAATTAGCCTGTAGTGCTCTGTGGGGGAGTTTACGTCCCACTTTGAGTCTGGAACATTTTGATAAAAAATGGCCTTCGCGGGAAGGATTGTGGCTTTTTGGTATTAATCTTATGGATGATATATCAGTCAATGGATATATTTCTGAAGGTATTATGGTGACCATATCACCATTTGTCTTCAGGCGATTCGAAACTGATATGTATTCAAAAAACTTTAGCGCTGTCGTCGGGAATAGTAAGCATGACAGGCATTACTTCAATATAGGACCTGATGCTCCTCTTCTTGATCGGCATGATAGCGTTCCACTAAGGTTTAGAGTGTTTAGGGCATGTAGCCTCCATTATGATCTCTGTGTTGCAGGAGGTGGGTATTTTACGGGGATATTTTCAGAGCACTGGAGTATACAAATGTTATTAGTAACAGTGTCACTACTTTCCGGTTTAATGATTTATATTATCATTATGAACAGAGCGGAACTCAATTTTTCACTATCTGCAAGGTTTGTAAAGGCTTTAAAAAATGAAGCCCTGTCGCTGGTATATCAACCTATTTACAGAATTGACGACGGACGGATCTGCGGATTTGAGGCCTTGCTCAGATGGAAAGATGAAAGACTTGGGAATATTAGCCCTGATGTATTTATACCGCTTTCTGAAAGGGAAGGGGTGCAGGAAGATGTGACTTTATTCGTCATTAACCGTGCTATCCGAGAATTTATCAATATTGCTATTCAGAATGAAATATTTTTGAGCGTAAATATTAATCCAAGCGATCTTGATTCAGAAAAATTCAGGGATAAACTACTAGGATTAATTTCTGAATATAATATCCCATATAAAACAATCCTTCTTGAAATTACGGAGCGTGAAGGCGGGGATTTTGAAGGTATGAAAATTCACATTGATAAATATAAAAATCATGGTGTCAGGTTTGCCATTGATGATTTTGGAACAGGATATTCTAATCTTAATCTGTTAACTGCGCTTGATGTAGATGAAATAAAAATTGACAAATCACTGACTAGTGCTATTGGTACAGAATCTTTACGATATGATCTTCTTCCCGGACTGCATGAGATGTTCCGTTCCATTGCAGAAAAGATTGTGTTCGAGGGTGTAGAAACTCAGGAGCAGGTGAACTATCTGAAGACGTTCTGGCCACAGAGTTATGCTCAGGGCTGGTATTACTCCAGAGCACTTCCACTGGAAGAGGCGACAAAACTTACCATCCGAGAATTGAACTGACCGGCGCTCTCAGCACAAACACTCAGCAATTGCTGACCTATGAGTTGGTAGAAATCGAGGGACAGTGTAATCGCGATTGCCTGACGCCGTAGAGGTATCTGTTAAACCCGAGCTGATATAGTATAATGATTCATAAGCAACGTCAGGTGATATAATCTATTATTTATAATGGGTTAGGATCACTTAAGGAGTGTCCAAATGAAAAGTGAAGAATTTGAACGTAAAGTCGAAGAAGAAATTTCTGCGCTCATTAAGAAAAGGGTTGCAGAAATCAGGAATAAAACGGGTAAAGAGGTTTCAGAAATCGAGTTCATTCCAGTTGAGACAATGAATGGGCTTGATGGATACGAAGTAAAAATTAAGTTGATGTAAATGCTATAAAGGTCGCTGCGGTGGCCTTTTTTTAAATTGGCATTATCGAACCACCTCACGAGATTGCTTGATAATGCCAAAGAGAGGAGAAATTCATGACCATACCGGATTGGGGTGAATTTCGGCAAAGGTTCTTGTCCGAACATGCCGCAACTGGTGTATTACCAAAGGATTGGTTTGAAGCACAGGGATGGCACTACGCAACTCACTTTCGCCTGCTTGTACTAATCCCCCTGACTTCCTAGACCTCTGTTTTCTTTCTCAATAAGATTATTTAGCAGGACTGCAAAAACAGTACAGTTTTGCTACTCTCAAAGAATTTCTCCTCTCATCCAGGGCGGTTTATCAATTAATGGCATACATAAAATAAGTGAAAATGGCACACTACCAAAGAAGTCTCAGAGTCAGATTAACAAAGCGGTATTCTATACCACTGCTTTGTTAATTTTTCTTCTTGTTGCTTTTGCTCCGCTCTTACCTGAAAATGCTGACAAGAACTTCAAGCTTTCAGGTGGCTCTGGGGTGAAACTACTGTCGACCTGCCACTACGAGGCTCAGCGTCCGGCGGATGATGTGCATTTATCAGGGTGCAGTCAGGCCCCCACAGGCGGACATTAGTCTTGCTTGACGTCCCATTTTTCGCGAGTGTTGTTTTTAATTGATTAATTTCGCAGTCAGATGCATGACTGTTCCTATCAGTTTTTTTTAGTCTGAACTCTTTCGCCTAAACCTATTCCTGCAGCACCTTTTTTATGCTCACTTTTTAATTTATCCATTTCCTTTAGTAATTCCTCATTTTTATTTCTCCATTGTGATAATTCGGCAGAAAAACTATCACGCTCCATTTTGGATCTGTTCTCATTTTCTTCAAGTTCTTTTCTCTTTTCGTCTAAAATAACTTTGGTATCATCGAGCATTGTCCTTAAATTAACCGTTTCAGCCTGCAGTTTTCTTGTGTTCTTCTCTAAAATTTCATTGGCCGCTTCTGATTTTACAAGCTGTTTTTTTAAATTTTCAACTTCCTGCGTATATATACTTATTTGGTTATTAACATTGCTTAATTGTTCAGTTAATGCTGAGTTTTCTTCACTCAGTTTAGAGCTTATGTCCTTTGACTCTTGGATTTGAGCTTGAAGTGTCTGAACTTCAAGGGATTCACTGACGCTCTTTTTATGGTATGCAATGTCACGTTCAGCTCTCAGTGTTTCGGTTTCAATTTCATTTTGCAGTCTATTAACCTTTATTGAATGACTATCGCCGCGTAAATACTTATTAGGGTTTCTTTGAGCGTAAGCAATAATCATATTAATAATGGGCAGGAATAAACAAATGGAAAAAGATACAATAAAGGGGAGAGTCAGATACTTGTCAGTGGTTAGATAAAAAGCTGCTTTATCTATTCTCTCTTCAATCTTACTTTCACTAAAAAGTATCGTTAAAACAAATTTCCAATTAATAGTGAGCCACGAGAATATAAATGCTCCAATATAGTAATTTTTAACTCTTTCACTAGAGTTGGATTTTACTGAAGCATAAATTTCTTTAAAAAACTCTAACATTTCAGCCACCTTAATCTTAGCTGTTGTTATTTTATTGTTATTGCATATAAAACTGCCTCTGAAGATTAAGAGGCTTTCTCTAGTTACTCTTCGGTAAAGATTTTTTCAATAGATTTTGTCGGGTAAAATAGCAGATTACTATTCTCACCAACGAGCTGTATGAAATCTAATCTGGTATAGAAGCGTTTAGCTTTATCGTTCAGAGCTTCCACGAAGAGACCATATATTCCTACGGCCTTAGATGCATCCCAGACGACATTCATTGCGTGAGTTACTAGCAATTCACCCCATCCCTGACCTTGAATTGATTTGTCAATAGCCAAGCGTCCCAAAGTAATGCTTGGCGCATTCTGATAAGGGATTTTTCTTTGCTGTGTTTTTGACGGGAGCATTTTTCTCTCGAAACAGCTCCCGGATAATGTGTAATAGCCTAACAGCTTAGGCTTCTGTTCTTTGGTTACTAATACATAACCTTTTAAAATTTGCCCATCATGCTGCCGCTTGAGATGGTCTTTCAAAAATATATTTAATGTTTCCTCTCCACAATCGAATTCGCCTATGTCATAGTCAAATTCGTCGTTGATCATCTCTATCACCAGCTCTTGCATCACGTTTAAGCTACCTCATTTTTTGTAGACGCTTCGCTGCTCGCTTCAGCCGCTCATTCGGCGCAGCAGGGTTTGCGATCGCATCCATGACAAGGTTCCAAGACTCCTCGTTTAGAACCATTCTGCGATGTTGTTCAATCACTTCCGCTGCACGTTCTGAGGCACTGGCAACTACAAACTGTGTAATAGTCTGGTTTGACATTGCCGCGGCTTCTTCGATTAAGCTTTTGTCGTCATCAGTTAATCTTAGATCTATGCGCTGCTTTCTCAGTGCGGACATACATTTGTTCTCCAAGCTGTTCTCACAGGCTTCTGTAAAAACAGTTAATTACTACATTATGTTGGTCACTCGACCGGTATATACTTAGGTTAATCACCTATTCAAAACGTTCTAGATTGTGTACGGAATATTTCCGTACACACAATATAGCGGTTGTGGGTTGCATACTCAACATGTGCAACCAACTTTTTTCACTGTTTTCGAGAGAGAAGTTGCTTACAGCATAAGCACTAACTAGCAGCATGCAGGCCGGACCACGATCCTCACAGCCATCAATCTAGATAACAATCCAAGGGAACATCAGCAAGGGCTGCCCCCGAGACGGACATCTCAAGTTAGCTACTACATATGTTGTTATTGCAAGCTTAAAATGTCAACTGATTCAGACAGTTAGAATGTAAGTATCCCGGCAAAACGAGCCATTCACTTTTAGAGATCTTCCGACATACTGATTATGTCCCCTGAGGAGATCGCTATGCGCAAGATCCGATTCACTGAACACCAGATCATCGCCGTATTGAAGTCCGTCGAAGCTGGACGTACCGTCAAGGATGTTTGCCGTGAGGCCGCTATTCTGGCGGTTAAAGTCAGCGATGAAAGTGGCAAGCCATTCATTCGCGGCTTCAATGCCGGTAATACCTTCCAGACGCATTTCTTTGATCAGCCGATCCTGAAGTGTCTGATTCGCACGTTCCACGCGGCCTTTAGCTTCAGAGCTGTTAGCACAAATAAGCTCGATTGCCAGGTCATAGAGCACACGACCGAACTGGGTAACGGTGGTATTGCGGTTCTCCGGGCCACTGACGCGAAATATTGCGTGTTTATCACTGTACAGCGATACCGGCTTCCCATGCTGCTCAATGTATTCCCGGGTTGCCAGCATGTAGTCAAAGGCTGTTTCTGACTCGCTGAACCGCAAATGCATCAGGCGGCCGGTGGCATCATCGATAAATACAAGCAGGCAGCATTTTGGCGCACGACCTTCAAACTAGTCATGGTGAGATCAGCAGCCCCAAAAGTGACATAAGAATATTGGAGTTACAGCATTGGTGCGCTTAATGCATTTTATGTTAAATATCAATGAGTTGCGGTTAGTGCCAGTTCCCCGAAAAAATAAAATCTTTAAAATCCCATTTCAGGCGTCTTAGTTCCCTCGAGCCAAAAATTTTTTCGTTACTCTGGTCATGGAGGTCAGCGGCAGGCGCTGATCGAGACAACCCACAGAAATGGACTGCTCACGATGCACAAAATATTCTATTCCCTGCAGGATAATTTTATGGACTCCCTCGGATTACCGGCCACGTTACGACGGCAGATTAATAATGGGGTTCTACAGGCCAATCAACCTGATCGGCAGGATACGATCTGGTTACGCTCCGTCGCGGCCTGGCACACCTGGCTCAGTTATGAGCAAAACTGCGTACGTTACCTCCGTCACGGCCACGACGGTGATTATGACTATCTAAAACTCCACATCCCGCAACTGGCCGGGCTGGTCAGCTGCGAGATTACAGAAAATTATCTCTGTGATATTTCTGAAATCGGTGGGATGAGCAGTTCGAGAAATAGTGACAGGCAGTGCAGCAGCCTGGAGGATTTTGCACTGCAGTGCTGCCGGGAACTGACCATCCCAGTGAGTGGTGATCATCTGGACAACAATCTCTCTCATTCTCAACTGCGGTTGAATGAGATGGAATTCAGCAAATTCTCCTGGATGCCGGCACGGATATACTGGAACAACCTGGGTGGGTCACATCATTTTGCTGCTGCCCGGTTCCAGGCTAGCCAGTTGGGTCAGCAGGTTCCTCTGACAGGCCGACTAACCTCCTACTGGATTAATCCGCAAAATGTGAGGCTGCTGACGGAGAAATGGGACCTGTTCCTGATATCGGATACCGTGGTTTATGGCGAATTTAAAGATGCGCTGGCGCGACTCAAATGCCCGTTTGGCGTATCTCATCCCCCTCGATGGGAAAATGGAGACGAGCAGCTTTTCCGGATTATATGGCTGGAACGTGATCAACCTGTCCCGGCGCGGGTATCGCGAACTCTGACGCAGGCGGGATTTCCGTCAGTAGGTCAGCTGCTGCTCAAACCGGGACTCTGAGCCTGTATAAAAGTCACTTTTATCAGGCGCGCCGTAAAACCCCGTCCTTCAGGACGGGGATATGACAGGCGGGTACAACGACAGATTTAATCCGGTGTGATGAAAAGTGGAGTCAGGCATTTAATTGCTATTACTATTGTGTCCAGGTGTGCAGAGAAAGCCACTGCTCGGCTTATTCATCTAGAATTAGGCTGATCTCGTACAGATTTCCTGTTTCATCAAAACTAAACCAATATGCGTTATAGTCTTTATCTTCGCAGTTTACATAAAGTTTCCCTGTGAAGTTTAAATCGGTGTAGGATCCATCCTGATTATCTTTGAGTAACCGTCCTTCTTCGGAAACAACATAGAATGGACAGAAAAACTCTAAATCTTTTGTGCAAAAATTTTCGGAAGTGGCGGCTTCGGGTAGTGGTCTTTTCTTGTACGTGATGTTATTTACAAAACCCATTATAGATACTTTCCTTTCAGTCGGTTATGAGTGAACCATTTTGCATATATGATGTAAATCACAAAAGTTAAGAGTGCGGACAGACTATATATCCAAATAACAGGGATTTCATTGTAAAAAGTTATCGACTGGCCGCTGTTATCTTCCAGAACCAGAATTGCTTTAAAATATTCAGTCACCTGAAAGAACTGGTAGAAGGGTTCCATCAAAACATAAACATAAAATAAATTAAGCAGATACATTAGTGTCAAATCATGCTCAAGCCCGTTCAGGGGGACATGCTGCGCAAAGCAGACCAGCCATCCTGTAAAGACCAGAAAACATACCACAAGATACACCACCGCCCCTGACACTGTTTTCATACCTTCCCCGCATAATTTAATTTTCATATCTCACCTGTGTCATTCAGTCGTTCCGGTCAGTCCCGCTCTGTTTCATATAATCACTGATACTGAGGCCGGACAAACGAATTTTATCCGAAACCTCCCTGAACTGCTCTTTCCAGCCATTTGTCAGATGTCTTTGTGACGCGATTTTGCAGGCGACGCTGAACGGCGTTCTCCCCAGTTTCTCGGAAAGCCAGAAAAGATGCTTACCAATATCATCATTCGGGACGCCATCGAGCGCATCCAGTAATAAAGTTTCCTCTTCAGCCACCCAGGCCTGGCGGGCATTCGGAAAGCGTGGGTCAGGTACAGGTGCCTGTTTCTCTTCCTTCGGTTTCGACGATGCCGGTATCGCGGGCTTTTTCATGCCGACGCGCGCTTTCATGGCGCCGATGGCGGCGACGGCCAGTACCAGCGTTTCACGCTCCTTGCGCGTGAGAAGGCTGTCCTCGCAAATCAGGGTGTTCAGGTTATCGATCAGCGTATTCAGTCCGGGTTCAGTGACTTTCATTTTATGCTCCTGTTCCTTGGGTGGTGGCGATCATTCCCGGCTCTCATTCACCTGGACGGTGACCGGCAGGCCTGCATCAAAACAGGTCTGATACCAGCTGGCCACCTGCAGGGGATCGCCCTCTTTTATCCGGCGTATGCCGCCGGCATCCGTCAGCTGCAGGCAGGTGGTACCGTCCAGACGGATCACGTAGGCCGCTTCCCTGATGATGTAATAGCCGTCATCCAGCTGCAGCTCCACCGCATCACCGGCAGCCGTCTGGTGTAACGGCAGATGCCGGACGTCTGTCAGCCGTTGTCGTGCCGTTTCAGACTCGCGTTCTGCCTGGAAGAGCGGTTCTGCAATGCCACGACCGGCCTCCGTCAGCTCGACGGCCAGCTGCAGGTTCGGGGCGCGCAGGGTGCGCAGCCAGCCCGCGGCTTCCATACGCCGGCAGGAGGCGCGCAGGTTCGGCCCGTACACCGGGGCGTCCCCGCCCTGCTCCAGCACCCGCTCGATATCCCGCGTCGCCACCGGCCCCGGACGTTTTGCATCGAGGGCGGCCAGCACAATCAGCACCCGCCGCTGCAGCGGCGACGGTCGGCGCGCCTGAGTCATGGCTTATCCGTCTCCGGCCAGATGAGTTTTCTGAGACGCTGATGATCGGCGTCAATGAGCGCTTTGGTTTGTTCATAATTTTTCACTGGCGCACCGGTAATGGCCAGTTCATACCAGAATCCCAGAATGGCGCTGGCCTTACCCGATTCGCTGAGGTATTTAGCGCCCTGGCTGGCCAGCTCGCATTCCCGGATACGCGCCTCCGCTATCCGGGTCAGCTGCTCATAGCTGAGTGAAAAATTCACTTCTTTCTCATCCATCCTGCACGCTCCGTCTGATAATGTCCGCTTAGGTTAAAAATCATATCATGTATGATTTGTTACTGAATGCTTAAACATCATATCGGATATTATTATGTAGTTAACGCTAAATATCATACTTGATATGATTTTATGTGTAGTCTTGAATATCATATCTTTTAAAGATTTCCCGCCGCGCAGATCCGATTTCTGGCTAAGTCGGATCTTTGTCAGCGAGGTGTTCAAATGAGCTTTATGGATAACGGCCGGATTAGACTTTTTGTAGGACTTTTGTTTCTTAGAGACTGATTCACAGGCAACTATGAGTGAGGAGCTAACATAATAAGTATGTCGGAAGATCTCTAAAGGTGAATGATTCGTTTTGCCGGGATGCATACAACAGGTTTGTGTATACTTCCCCTATCAATACCTGACTCACCGATAAGGTTTAGCACCAACGTATGGGAAGTTTATCTAAAGCATTACTCATATCGCTTATATACACGGCGATAGTGATTATTCTTGATGCAGTTGCCATCTACTATTTCAAGCTGAGCGCCCCGATCATTGTCGTAGTGACGACGTTTTTGATGTTCTGCATATTAGCGTTTGAATACGTGGATGCGACAAAGCGCTCAGAACGGAACTTTGCTGAGCGCCGTAAGAATCAGGCGCAGGGGGCGGCATTTTCGATGATGTGGGATACCCTGGATTCAGACGCTAAACAACGTTTTTACCAAAAAGTCGATGAGGGGCGAGAATCCAGCGAGTTTAAGTCCAGATACCAGCTATTACAGAACGAAATTCGATATTGGGACAAAGAGATAGAACGGCTACGGTAATCATCGCCTCCCGGCAAAGGTGGTGACCGAGATCACGATACGGTGATCATCAGTTGTTAAACAATAAGAATACTGCCAGAGTGAGAAATTCTGGCCGTATTTCACTTCTTCCTTGATGCTCTATCTGTTCGCTGTGCGCCTCATTTTTTTATTAAAATTAAAGCAATTCATCAATATAAGTCATAATGGAACGAACCAGATTTATGGCAAAACGCGCATCGGCTTCATTAAGCAAAGTTTCAGTAGGATGGGCCATGCTGTAATTGTTACGCAGGTTGTTGATCCCATGAAGTATTGCGGCAGATGATCTCAACATTTTAAAAACATCTTCATTTCTTCCATCATCAGGCAGGTCTTTGAGATGTGCAGTTATCAGGGAAAGCAAGCCTGGAACATTATCATTTGTACTATTGGTCGCAATTACATGGTTGGCACACATTTGTCTTAATGAAGCATGAAGAGCTGTATGAACACGATCATATGCCCGGTGTGGCCCATTATTTTTAAGCAACACTTCCGCATCTTCTAAGGCCTGGTAAATGTTTTCATTTACATTTTTCACTGGTGCTGCCGAAACATTTCTTTGCCCGTTCTGATTCACAATGTTCTTTATTTCATTGAATAACTCAGTATTGGCAATGCTGATAAAGCGTTGAACATTATCCAGCGCCCAGATCTTAGAAAGATTATCAGCGTCCCTGGCCAGAGTGCTTTCTATGGCTGAGATGGCCACCCCTTTCAGCTCAGGGTTGTCCCAGTGAACATGCCGGTAGAATTGATTTAGTCCTTCCGGGACGTCTTCACAATCTGTAATAGCAAACAGCTCCTGCCAGTCACCTTCGTTAAATTTTTCAGCCAGTATTTTGGCCAAATTAATTTGTGAAACTTTATTCAACATACTGATCCCTAGAAGTTTGTGCTTCTTAATTGAATTTACCGGTACGGCGTCTCAGTAAACGAAATCCGTGTACTGGTATACCCCTTGCTCTGCAACAGGAATGAAATCCCGTCCATCATCATTGCTCTGTCACTGCGGGGACCAATTCTGACGTTTGTCAGTGGCAGCTTATCTTTTGCTTTAATGATCAGATATGGTACCAGACCGCTGTCATTGACACGAAAATTGACACCCTCAAAAGGGCTGTCCGGAAGGATTACCATCCTGAACTCCTGCTCCTCTTTGAAACCGTCATTCTTGAAAAAAGGCGGCAGGCTGTGTGCCAGTCTGGTTGCCTGAATCATCTCATGCATTACATCTGCATTTATTGCCGCCTGAACCTGTGGCTGACGAAAGAAGGCGAGGATTTCGTTCCGGGCTTCAACCGTGGAATCCTCTTTGGTATAGAGCACACGGTTTTTAAACACCTGATAATGAGTTAATTCCAGCGAGGCAAGCAGCTCTTCATCATCAAATTCCAGGCACACGCCCTGAGAGCTGCCATAACCCCGCCACTGGCTTAACAGGTCGGGTTCGAGACAGAACGAAAGGTTATAGACGTGAGCTGCCCAGTGCATTCTGAAGTGTGTCAGTGCCTGTTCGATGAACTTAAGGGTTTTCGGGTTAAAGTCGTCCCTCAGGTACTGCAGGGCATTCTCAAGGCAGTTCATGCCGTGAGTCAGCTCATTACTGTCATTGAGAAAGGAAAAGTGCGTCGCCCACAGTGAGCCTGATTCGATGATGCCCTTCAGGCCGTTCAGGTCAGTGTAATGATAAATCTTCATCTGGCAGCCTCCTGACTGTCCGGGCCCTGTTCGCACTCAGTTTTTTGCACGTCAGACAGAAACGGGAACACCTTAATAGCGGCTTCCCTTGCTTCTTCTATCGACCGTTCCCGGGCCTGCCATTCCGGATCTGCTGCCAGCACTTCGTCGGCGGTATCGCGTAACCAGGCATACAGCTCTTCGCAACCATCGAGATCAATCTGGCGGGTTTTTACCGGGTCCTCATGCTTCATGATATTACGCAACAGCTTACCAATCTGCCCGTCAGATTCGACAGGTTCGTAAGGAATGTAGTCCGGATATTCGTCGAATTGATCCAGCGTCAAATCGATGTACTCTCCGTCCAGCAATACGATGACATGCCCGTGAACTGTTGAGTTTTCCGCTTCATGAAAGCCAGCGTTCCCTCCCATAAAAATGATGCACGGATGGCATCTCTCTCGTTCCTTGAGGTAGTACGCCAGAGTATTGCTGGCTAAATCGCAGCTGCCGTGCGGGAAATTCCTCAGTTCCGTTTTCCAGCGGGGAAAATGACGACACCCGTCAGCCCGTTCACCGCCACCAAGCTCCAGTGCCCGTCGAAATGCCTTTATACGTAATACTCTTTCCTGTCTCATTTCTTCACCTTCCCGTCCTGGCGGGCCAGAGCCAGCAGTTCGGTCTGAAGCTGGCGGCCGTCCTCCCGGGCTTCCTTCAGCTCCGCTTTCGTGTCCTGCAGCTGCGTCGCCAGGTGTTCGCCGGTGGCGGTCAGGCGGGCCACCTGCTCGCGCAGCGGCAGCGCCTCCGCGCGCAGCTCGCGTACCTCCTGCAGCAGGCGGTCACGTTCGGCCACCACTTCGCGCAGCACCGCCAGCTCGCTTTCCAGCGCGGCCACGTTCGCCAGCGCCTCATCCCGCTCCTGGTCGGCCCGGGCAATGTCGTCGTCGGCCTGCTCGCGCGCCGCCAGGGCCCCGGCTTCAGCCTGTTTCACGGCCGCCTGCCACAGCAGCCCCAGCTGGCCGGTCAGCAGCTGCACCAGCTCCGGCGGCAGGGGCGTGGCCTGCTCAGCGGCCTGCTCGCGCTGGCGGGCGCGGAACGCGCGCATCACCGGGGAGATGTGGGACAGGGAGCCACCGCCGAGGTGCTGACGGACCTGCTCGTTGGTCGGGTTCGGGGTGCCGGCGGCGATCAGGGCGGCGGCGGCGTCTTCAATGCGGCGGACGGTGTCCGGGGAGAGGGATGTCATGGTCTGGCTCCGGTTTCTCAGGGAATGGCGCCATCGTACGCCCGGTATGAAAAATACACAATACACGTAATACAAATAATACATACAATACAGTTAATACATATAATACATACATTACAGAACTTACATACACTCTTTCTCTTTTCCAGGTCAGATCCGAAAACCGGTAGTTCCGGAACTCAGTAAAATCGTAAGAATTTTGAGTTGTCTCCACTCCTTCCCTTTTTCAAAATGTTATCTATAACTGGCTGAGGAATTTCACTGCTGCGGAGGCTAATTTGGGCGTAAAAATTACAGGTATAGATAAATTGCAGAAACAACTGAAAGAAGTTGAGGAAGCGGCTGAAACCCTTAACGGTAGTTATCCGGTAAGTTTTGATGCAAACGATCCTGTCAGCATTGAAACTGCGATTCAGGAAGCGTACAGCATGTTGGAGGAGCGAGCCTCACGGTATGCCGCTAATCCGATGATTAGTTCCATGATCGAGGCCATGAAAGAGGATTTGCGTCACCAAATTCTGGATAGTGCCGAACAGCAAAGACAGGAGAACGGGCAGGATGGCAATTGACATTTTTCAGTCACTCAAAAATTGTGTGTATGATTTGCAGCGTGCGGATGCACAGAACTATCAGCAACCACTGAAACAACTGGCCCGGCTCCTGAACGACGGTAATCTACAGGCTGTTAACAAACGCCTGACATGTAATGTCGATCTTGACGCCTTTCTGGCGAAAAGTCATGAAACCGAATCCAGTATGGCTGGCTCCGCCATCCTGCAGTGGCCTGAAGAACCGCGTGAAATTTTAGGCCTGAAGCTTTTGTTAATCAGGAAAATGTCCGTTAACGATAATTTCGCATTCAATTTTTGCCACACGTTTTTCTATGACCGAAAAATTATTGAATCTGTCCGTAAGTTCACATCCTCGTTACTGGTAACTTTTGTTCGCGACTACCAGCTGTATGTTGAGAATGAATCCGATCCGGATCCGGTAGTAATACGTCAGGCCTCGCGCAAAATTTTTATTGTTCACGGCCATGATAATGAAGCCCTTCAGTCTGTTGCCCGCTTTATATCCCGGATAGGGCTGGAGGAAATCATACTCTCTGAACGTCCTGATGGCTCAAGGACGGTAATCGAGAAATTTGAAGCGGAGTCAGGAGATGTCAGCTTTGCCATAGTGCTGATGACACCCGACGACAGTGGAAATGCCCTGGCATCTGAAAACACACGACTGCGTGCACGCCAGAATGTCCTGTATGAACTCGGATATTTTGCGGGTAAGCTTGGGCGCGGGAAAGTGCTGGTACTAAGGAAGGGAGATATCGAAATACCTTCCGATCTCGCGGGCGTACTCTATACAGAGCTTGATGAGCATGGTGGCTGGAAACGCAAGCTGCTGAGTGAGCTGGCGTATGCCGGTGTTCCTTTTGACAAGGAAAAAGCGTTAAGCGCCTGAGCCACTTTAATAAGTAAGAAGAAGGCCGCCTGGCGGCCTTTTTATCGGATCAGTCGTCATTTTCCAGTGCACTTTTGAGTTCCTTCTGCTCCGGCGTCAGCTCGTTGCCGGACAGCATAACCTTCAGCTTCTCTTCGACTTCAGGCCAGTCATCAAAGAACGGACTGACTTGGTCACGCGCAATCCGGCGATATGCCCCTCTGTGAGAGCTGAAGACACTGGTCTGTAATCGTATCAACAGGTTAACAAGGCCTTCATCAGTGGCAGTTACTTCTCTGACCCATTGCTTCACCGTTTCAACTGAGCTCATGTCTCTCCAGGCGTAGAGATACCCGAGAATAGACTGGCGCAGGAGAAGTTGTTGCTGAAGTTCTGGCTGATTCATACGTTCAGCAAACCTGTCACGCAACCGTTCCGTAATATCGCGACTGAAAATAGCGTCAGAAGGCGAAGGCACTGCATTTTGAGCAAGACCGTGTTCCCAGATGAGATCCCGCATAAAATCGGCTATCCAGAACGGTGAAGCGCCCGTAACGATCAGCGTTTCCATCCGCGCTACTGTTCTGGTCTCATCAATATCCTGCATATGCTTAAGCAGATGCCGTACAACCTGATTTATACCCGTTTCACGCAGGGAAAACCATGCGTTACGGATCCGGAAGCGAGAACTGACTTCATCTGCATGATCGAAGAAAAACTGAACCAGCCCTGCGCACTCTTCGAAATTGCGTTCTCTTATCAGGCCCGGGGTCAGCCTGCTCAGTATATGTTCGAACCAGGTTCCAGACAGACTGCCCACACTGTTGATTTTTGAGAGAAGGTCTTCTGAGAGCTGCTGCTGCTTTTCCGGTACGCCCGCCTGCATAAAAAGCTGGTTGAAGAACTCAGGGGGCAGAACATTCTGGGGCGAGGAAAATGCAAAATAATATCGCCAGTGCGTCAGGCTGCTGAGTCGTTTGCCGGTCGTCTGGATATGACGAAAATCCTCACTGACGGGCTCAAAGAGATTCAGATGCTCATCATTATGCCCGCTGATACCGGGGATCCAGTCTGCGAGCGTCAGAAACGAGTCTGCATTCGATGCCCTCAACATCTTCATACACCTGATAAGCCCCTCCCGGAAGTCATCCTTTTCTCCGTCAGAAAGCATGCCCTGGCCGGTTTCAATCACGGACCGTTCTGTCAGGTAATGCTCTGTCCAGTCATACAGGGCCGGATTTGTCACCCGTATAAGCTGGAGCAGGCATAAATCAGGGAAATACACAAAATCCCGCATACCCGGATAGAGAAAAATCAGGGAATTAATGGCCTGATGGATCTCACGTGGCGTCGAAAGTGCGGCACCATACGTATCGATCACCGCGGCGAGATCCCTTGCCATTCCAGAGTCTGGCGGTTGATTATTAATTTGCTGATACAGAGCCTCAGCCCGCTGGCGAAATTCATTTCGTAAATCAAAGGCCTCAGGCCGGGGTAATTTAAAACTGAGCTGAATGATTTTCTGCAGGTAACGGCTGCCGTCTTCAATATTTAGCGCATACTCAGCTGCATGAGTAATAATCTGCCTGTCATAACAGAGAATATGGGTAAAGCGGGGTAGATCGGCTACAGCCCGTACCAGTCTGAACACTTCAGCAATCTGGGAAGGTTCAAGTCGATCAAGGTCATCCATAACGACGATGAATTTAAGCTCCAGACTGACCAGTTGTTTCGCAATTTCAGCCCGCAGTTTTGTTGTCGTTTTTTGATCCACTGCGAGACGACTCTCAGTAAATACCTTTATCCCGCCTGCTATCCAGTTAATGATGCTGGAAAACTGCCCGATATACTGAACCAGCGGAAGGACGCGCGAGGAAGTATCCTGCGCATACTCAATCACTTTCTGCGCTTCTGGTGACAACAGGTATTTACGCCAGAGCTTTTTGAAGCCCTTCGGAGGATAGCGTTTTTCCATTTCCTGCTGGATAACCGTGGCAACAGGAAGAAAGAGCGCTTCAATCGGACTGCTGACACTCAGCCAGGGGGAAACATGCAGCACATGCGTGTGCCCATCTTTGTTCAGTGCAAGGTTTTTCAGGATCAGATTCAGGAGGCTTGTTTTACCCGATCCCCATGTGCCCTCTATTCCGACAACATTTGAAGCTTCCTGAGGAAGAGAAAGGATGGACCGGGATATATTTTCTGCGATATTACTGAAACCGTATCGATCCTCAGGTATATCTTCAACTGCCGCATCAAGCCCTTTCTGGTTCCACAGCTGTCTCAGTATTCTCATATTACAAATCTCCAAACAGGCAGCGCAGCGCGGTCAGGGCCTCCGCCAGCGCGCCTTCAGCGCATCGCATGCTGAGCTCCCGGACCAGCGTCTCAAAGGCCTCCGCTGACATAAAAATTCTTAACCCGTCGATGCCGAAGAATCCCTCTTTTGAAACGTGCCCGGGCGGGGAGAACATCACGCGCTCCCCCTGGTGACCGTGCGCCAGGGCTTCCGGATGGCGGACATACAGCGTGAACAGGCCCAGCAGTTCCGAGAACGCTTCCCAGCCGTACGGCACCACAAAGTCCTGGCCGGTGATGAGCAGGTGCAGACGGGGCGTGGTGTACCAGGCCCCAGGCCGTTCTCCGGGGTGCTGTCCGTCAGTGCGGATCTCCAGGCGCAGGGTACCGGCTTCAATGGTTTCCGTGACGGCCGGGATCACCGGGCGCAGCTCCTGAGCCAGATCTCGGGCCTTCTCCCCGCTCCAGTCCAGCCCGCGCAGCATCAGCGGAAAAACGGCCTTCAGCCGCGGCAGGGTGAAAATCCCAGCTAGCGCACTGTCGGGAATATCGGCGAGGTTAAAACAGTCGCTCTCCAGCGGACGCAGGAGGTGTTCGGCATACATCTGATCCACGACGGGGCGCAGCTCCGCCCGGAAGGCGTCAAACTCTTCAGCCCAGTTTTCTCCGGCCAGGCGGAAGATCCCCTTCAGGTAGTGGCCATCCACCGGACGGTCATACTCCACCTGCCAGGCCAGCAGGTCACGGGTGATGTCGAGCAGCGTGCCCAGGGCCGGCAGGGTTGCCAGCCTGTTATGCCCGCGCAGGAAAGCTTCCCGGGTATGAACCAGTATAAAGCACAGCTCGTCGCGGGAGAGCACCGACGTGCCGAAGGTCTGGCCGAGAATGATATGCCGGTACAGCTGCCGGATCGTGGTTTCAGGGTCGGCAATGAGCTGAAAATACCCGTCGCCGGGCGCGACCGTTTTCAACCCATCATCGAGGAAGCGTTCGGCCAGAGCGTTGACCGAAGTATTTTCCCGACCGGCACGCGCTTTCAGCGCCTCGATCAGCTTTTTGTGAAAACGCAGGTTAAGCTGGCTGAGCATTATCGATCCTTTCATCTTTGTTTTGCTCTTAATGCTAACCTAGCATTTTATTGTTAGCTATTATTAAGTTAATAAAGTTTCTTTAAATTGTGATGCCTTTTGAATTACTGAAAGTGATGACTGTAGTGCTACAGCAACGCCTGACCCTTCTCATTTCCGCGTAGATCCGAAAACCCTGAGTTCCGGATCTTCTTCAGATGCACCGGTGCGCTGTAGCCCGGTAACACAAGATGTAGCGGTGACCTCAGATGATGGTAACGCTATATGTTGTGTCCCTCCCCTGCCCCGTGACTGCCTGATGACTACCGGAAATGCACGCTTTGCTGGTTCCCTGACCGTGGTACACTTCCGGAAAGCTATAAATAAGAAAAAAATCGGTTCTGACTGGAATGGCCGTCCGGTAATTTAACACTGCGGCTATATGACTAATTATTATTAGTATGAAAATGATAACTAAGTGGGAAAACAATCTCGTGTGACAGATACAAGGTTGTGCATAATAGATTGCGCAGTGCGTCATAATTTCCATGAGTGACTATTACGAAGAAGTCGATATTGCCGAAAACTCTTAATATAGTTTTTGATTATCTGACGACCCAATATGGTCATCAGCATTTATGGCTCAAACTGGAAGCACGAACCTCTTGTCTAGAAAATTATCGCTACCCGATAGATTTTTATGTTGTCTCCAGTACAGGGCATGAACTGGCGGAGTTTGATGGAACGAAGTGGTATTACATCAATCCTTGCCTCCTGACATTCAATGTGGCGATTCATGGTATTCCTCCATCAACAGCAGGTCACATTCATCTGAACGCATTGACGATTGAAGGGTTTATGCAGACTTTTGGGATTTAAAGGTTGGCGGGATTTCCATGATGTGAGAGGTAGCTACAAATGGGAAGTATGAAAGAACAGCTGTTTGAAATGCAGGAAAAGCGAGCGAATGAATGGATTGCGGAAAATTATCCGGGTGCTGAGCAAGGGACTCCCGAATGGGATGCGGCAGCACAGGAGTACAGCTGGTTTCAGGAGTGTATGGATGAGGCAGCCGAACAGCAGTGTTTTGAAGCTTCACTGGCTAGTATTCCTGACCGCCAGCAGGATGCAAAGGCTGAACTGGATGAGTTAGAGAGCCTGATGTAGTTCAACCAACCCAGGATTGTGGAGCGGATGGCTTATGTTCATTGCGTGAGTGTACTGGACAGCTTTCTGATGTACAGCGCCAGGACACTTCTTAGTCATCCCCTGCTTTTACAGAAGTTTCTGCGCGCGGCTGACTCCTGGTTCCTAATAAGGAAGACAGAAGAAAATTACGTGCATCCAAGTGGATCGAGCAGCTCACAGCCTGCCTCAAGGTAAAGATAATCTGTCTCTTCAGTGAATCGTGATTTTTTCATCAGCACAACCTCCGCTCGGGGAAGTGAATACCATACCGGAATTCTGTTTCTGAATGGAGCAGGATTTCGGGTCAGTGTCACTATTGGGGTAACAACTAAACTGCTTCAAGGCTCTGCTGTTTTATGGTCGAATATTCGGGAACTGTGATGTCCATTGAGGCTTTATTTTCGTATCGTTAATCGCATTCAACAGCACGTATGAATACGTGAGTTATCTCCTTTAGGTCTTGGGAAAAATCCCCACCTACCTGTGATTCATTAGGAATGTACGGTCTGAGATTTTAAAGCGTATATACTTGGTAAACGCTCTCTTTATTCTGATGAATGATTTTATATGGCTAGGTATACATCCAGCCAAGTGTACCGATGACAATTGCAAGGATGATTAAAGTAATTGCAGTTTTACGCATTAGCACACCATAAAATGCCAGAGACATTCCGATGCACAGAATTATTAACACGGGCCACATACTGAGTAAAACGTATAGATAAATTTCTACATCGTTGCTAATAGTTACATTCACACCAATATTCCTCACCTGACTTTTCATAGGTTAAATATCGCACCATATAACATCATGCAACTGTCTTGCTTTAATATGCATTGGTGATAAAAAATCTTCTACTTGAATTCATTAGTTCTTACCATTTCGTTTAGGATAGCGAGTCGTTTACTCAAAGTGGTAACGAGACCTACTTTATTGAGGTTACCAGTTACACCCAAAGGCAAGCAATAGATAATGAACCTGGTTCCGTTTTCAGGTTTCTGCAAGCTCGCTGCGCAACACGACAAAATTTTTGTACTGGGTGTTATTACAACAGCAAAACGATACTGCTAAACACTTGGCACATTTCTTAATGTTCACGCATGAAGGTGTCTATATAGTTCACTCTGGTTTCCCAAAAAAACTGTACGTTCAAATGTATTTATACCGCAAGCTGGCATGGAGGCGCCAGTTGGAGTTAAATCAGGTTATGGTTGTAAGGGGGGTCAGTCCACAGCTCCTCAACACAACGGCTCCGTGATTTCATCTGTGATTGCAAAAGTGGCTATAACGTTACGGAGTCATATCTCATTGACACTCTATATTGGCCATTGTATAAAACCCCGCCTCAGTAATGAGTTTCATTTTCATTCAAAAAACACCCCGGATTTTCGAAAACGATATTAATGAAGGATAGCTAATGAAAAAGGTCATCTGCGCGTTGGGTATTGCGTTTGCCTCGGTCAGTTCTGCTCTGGCAGCCACCTATCCTTTAACCATCGAAAACTGTGGGTATAAAGAGACATTTTCCCAAGCACCTGAACGCGTGGTGGC
Source organism: Klebsiella sp. CTHL.F3a (assembly GCF_019890895.1). Classification (NCBI taxonomy): domain Bacteria; kingdom Pseudomonadati; phylum Pseudomonadota; class Gammaproteobacteria; order Enterobacterales; family Enterobacteriaceae; genus Klebsiella; species Klebsiella sp. CTHL.F3a. Next base: position 30,922 of record NZ_CP082361.1, read on the forward strand.
ACTGGGCCAAAATACCGTTGAGATTTTGCTCCTGCTGAACCTGCAAGACAAGGTCATCGCCAGTGCATTTTGGCCGACCAAAGTTTTGCCACAGTTGGCTGAACAAAATGAGAAAATCAAGACGCTGACGGTAGAAATCCCTACCCTTGAATCCGTGCTTGCGCAGGATCCAGATTTCGTTGCTGCTCAATTACCGCTGTTACTGGGGCCGGAAAGCAAGGTCGCCAAACGTGAAGATCTGGTGACCTTCGGCGTGAACAGCTATGTGTCACCGGGCATGTGCGCCACCAAAAAAGCCATCGGCGACATGTATGGGAGCCGCCAGAAGCTTTGGGATATGACCTATCTCTATAAAGAAATTGCCGATCTTGCCAACATTTTTAACGTTGAAGATCGTGGTCGGGCCGTTATTGCCGATTTCAAAAAGCGTGAGGCAAACCTACGCCAAGAGTTCGGTAAAAACAAACAGGATCTCTCCTTTGTATTTTGGTTCTCGAGCTCATCCCCCTCAGCTGACGCTTATGTAGGAGGTAAAAACAGCGCATCCGGATTTATCGCCAACGTGCTGGGCGGACATAACGCCATCACTTCCGAGACAGAGTGGCCGACGGTGAGTTGGGAAAGTATTATCGCTGCGAATCCGGATGTGATCGTGGTCTCCAGTCTGGATCGTAATCGTTGGGCGCTGGACAACGCGGCGGAAAAAATCAAATTCCTAAAAAGCGATCCGGCTGTCAGCGAACTCGACGCAGTGAAAAAAGGTCATATCGTGGTGATGGATGGCCAGGCGATGAACCCGACAATCAGGACGATCTACGGTGCTGAACAGGTGGGTGAACAACTCCGAAAACTGGGACTGAACTGATGACGGCCGCCGTTCTTCACCCTCGCAAGGGGCTGTTTCGGAGCTTCACGATTTTGCTCGCCGTGGCGCTGTTATTCTTGGTGATCGCGATTGGCGTGAGCGTAGGGGAGCTTTCGATCCCGCTGCAAAGCGTTTTTTATGCCATCAGTAATAAAATGGGGCTGACTGAAATGCCACTCAGCCGCATCCAGGAAAGCGTGATTTGGGACTTCCGTCTAAGCCGTGCACTGGTAGCGGCATGCAGCGGTGCCGGGTTAGCCATTTGCGGCGCCGTTTTGCAAAGTTTACTGAAGAATGCGCTAGCCGAGCCTTATGTACTCGGTGTTTCTGCCGGGGCATCGACCGGAGCGGTTTCTGTCGTGGTTATGGGCATAGGCACCGGAACCGTCTCTCTTTCTGCGGGTGCTTTTGCCGGGGCATTTGCCGCCTTTGCCTTTGTCGCTTTTCTGACCAACGGCGCGCGCGGCGGAAATGAACGCACTATTCTGGCGGGGGTTGCGGCTTCCCAGCTCTTCAATGCGATTACCGCTTACACCATCAGCACGTCGGCTAGCGCGCAGCAGGCGCGTGATGTGATGTTCTGGCTATTGGGCAGCTTCAGCGGCGTGCGATGGCCAGAATTCCAGCTGGCGCTGGCGGTGGTGGTGATAGGGCTTGCCGTATGCCTTTACTATTCCCGGGCACTGGATGCATTTACTTTCGGTGATGATGCAGCCGCATCGCTCGGCATCGCGGTGCCATGGGTTCGTCTGACTCTTTTTACCGTCACCGCGCTCATTACTGCGACCATCGTTAGTATGGCGGGCTCTATTGGCTTTGTGGGACTGGTGGTTCCGCATGTGATGCGTTTCTTTTTTGGCCCGCTGCACCGGACGCTGCTGATTGCCAGCGCGTTGGCGGGCGCTATCCTGATGGTGCTGGCCGACATTGCCTCGCGTCTGCTAATTGCACCGCAAACTCTGCCGGTCGGCGTGGTAACTGCGCTGGTCGGCGTGCCTTTTTTTACCGTGATTATTTACCGTTCAAGGAATAAGTGATGAGCATCTCCGCTGACAACATTACATGGAAGGTAGGCAAAAAGGTTATCGTCAATGGCGTCTCGCTTAGCGTTTCTCGCGGTGAAACCGTGGGGCTACTTGGCCCCAATGGTTGCGGTAAATCTTCGCTTTTGCGTATCCTCGCGGGCCTCCGCCGCCCGGATGCCGGTCGCGTGACGCTGGATGGGCAAAACATTGCCCATATCGCCAAAAAGCGGCTTGCCCGCCGGGTAGCCTTCGTTGAGCAGCATGGCATGACCGAGGCCAACATGCGCGTTTGCGACGTGGTCAAACTTGGGCGTATTCCTCATCACTCTGCTTTTTCGAACTGGAGCGCGCACGATGATGAGACCATTATCGCCGCCCTACAAAGAGTGGACATGCTGGAAAAAAGCGCTCAAGGCTGGCTGAGCCTCTCCGGAGGGGAGCGCCAGCGGGTACACATTGCCCGTGCGCTGGCGCAGACGCCCACCGAGATCCTCCTGGATGAGCCGACCAACCATCTGGACATTCATCATCAGATGCAGCTCATGCAGTTGATCAGCGAGTTACCCGTCACAAGCATTGTGGCCATTCACGATCTCAATCACGCAGCGATGTTTTGTGATTCACTGATTGTGATGCAGGGCGGGCAAATCATTGCCACCGGGACCCCCGAGGATATTTTGTCGGAAGCGCTGCTCTGGGATGTCTTTAGGGTGAAAACGAAAATTGAGATCTCCCGCTTCCATGGTAAAAAGCACATTCATTTTCTCGTTTAGGATGAGGTTGCATGACTCTTTTCTACCTGCGTCCTGCCACAACGCTACGGCCATCCGTTTTACTGGGTAGCCAGTTTGTTTTTAACATCGGCTTTTACGCGGTTGTCCCCTTTCTTGCGATATTTTTGCGCGATGACATGAGACTCTCCGGCGCTATTATCGGATTGGTTCTCGGATTGCGTACCTTCTCGCAGCAAGGGATGTTCATCCTCGGCGGCGCACTTTCTGACCGGTACGGCGCAAAGGTCGTCATCCTGAGCGGCTGCATTGTTCGCGTTGTAGGCTATCTACTGCTGGCGTTCGGGCAATCCCTGTGGCCTATCATTCTGGGGGCATGTCTTACCGGCATCGGTGGTGCGCTGTTCTCTCCATCGATTGAAGCGCTGCTGGCTAAAACGGGGACGTACAGCGAGGTAAACGGAAAGCGCAGCCGAGCGGAGTGGTTTGCACTTTTCGCCGTGTGTGGCGAACTCGGCGCCGTGTTGGGCCCGGTTGTTGGCGCGCTGTTAACAGGGCTCGGTTTCCGTCAGGTGGCGCTCTTAGGGGCTGGAGTCTTTGTTATAGCCTTGGTGGTGCTGTACTTCTGCCTTCCTGCCACTCATCGTAGCGAGCGGACGCTAGAAATAGTGCCCTGGTGGACGACATTCCGTCAGCCGCGTTTCGTCGCGTTTATCACCGCTTACAGTTCGTGGCTTTTAAGCTACAACCAGCTCTATTTAGCGCTACCGGTTGAGATTCAGCGATCGGGCGGCAACGAAAAAGATCTCGGCCCGCTTTTTATGCTAGCTTCCATCCTGATCATTGCCTTCCAGCTTCCGCTTGCGCGTTTCGCACGGCGAGTAGGATCAATCAAAACCTTACCAATGGGTTTTTTGCTGCTGTCTGCCGCTTTTGGGAGTGTGGCCATGTTCGCCGCGACACCGCCGCTGGCAGGCTGGCTGCGGTTAATGCCTTCGGCATGTCTGGTCACGCTTTTAACGTTAGGGCAGATGCTGCTGGTGCCATCGGCTAAGGATCTGATCCCGCGGTTCGCCAATGAGTCGACGCTTGGCGCGCACTATGGCGCGTTAGCCACCGCCGGAGGCTTCGCGGTGCTGACCGGTAATTTATTGTTTGGCCCGTTGTTGGATAAGGCGTTGGTCCCTTCAACGCAGGCTATCTATCCCTGGTTGCTATTGGCACTGTTTCCCTTATGCAGCGCTGCGGCTATGACCGTGATTTGTTGGCCACTGCAAAGAACGCTGGGCGAAAAAACCAGAATACGATGATATGGTCTTTGGACTGCCCCCAGACAGGCCGTCAGGAAAACGCAATAATAAGAATGCGTGCCGATAATTGTCGTCTGAACTGCATGAGAGCATTTTGAATCGCCGCGGATAATCTAGACACTTCCGAGCCGTTGATGGACTGACCCCGCCCCGGTAGACGATCCTGCCCTATAGGTAACCGGCAAATGATGCCGGGCCTCGCTGAGCGTATTATCCGCGAAAGTTATGCTGATTTTGGTCCGGCTTTAGCCTGTGAGAAGCCCACCGAGAACCATGGTCTGTATCTGGCCAAAGAGACGCTACGTAAGCTGATGAGACAGGCCGGAGTATGAATGATAAAGAGCAGTAAATGTTCTTTATCAATATTGCTTGTAGCGATTGCAGTCAGCGGCCAAGGTGCAAAACATCAAAACGTGATCCGAGACGTATAAGGCGCTGGATTCATATGCGTTGAAATGAAAATCATTCTCATATATTATTTGTGTCTAAATATTTCTCGATTTACTCTTCTCCGGCGGTTAGAGCGACATGTCATCTCCTGGTTTTTGCTCAGCTGAAAATATTGTGCTGCTGTTCTCCGAGCATAACAACTGGCTGCAAAAGTTGCTCAGACGACGCCTCGGGAATGCCAGCGATGCCGCCGACCTCGCGCAGGACGTCTTCCTGCGCCTGCTGATAAAACCGCGAAACTTTGACAATCTTACCGGCGCACGCGCCTATCTTGGTTCGATGGCTCAGGGCATGTGTATTGACCTGTGGCGCAGAAAAGAAATCGAGCGCGTCTGGCTGGAAACATTGGCAGCTCAACCGCTGGCCACCGCGGTCTCAGCAGAACACTGCGCGATCGTCCTGGAAACACTTTTTCAGGTGGATGCCATGCTGCAGGCGCTGCCGGAGAAAGTCCGCGCGGCGTTTTTGATGTCGCAGATCGGCGGGCTGACCTACGCGAAAATCGCCGCTGAACTCGCCGTCTCCGAGCGCATGGTGAAGAAATATATGGCTCAGGCCATGCTTCACTGCCTGAGTTTTGAAGTCGAGTATCTCGATGCACTCCCCCCCCCCCCCGCTGCGGTCAGATACGATGAGCCATAAACCCGGCTTCGCCGCGCTGCAGCAGGCGGCAAACTGGTATGCCGAAGTCGAGGACCTCGCGTCACCGCAGACCTATCCCGCCGCGTTACAGCGCTGGCTTGACGAGAGTCAGGAGAATCAGCTGGCGTGGCGGTACGTGCTGAATATCAGCCAGCGCTTTTCGCTGCTGCGGGAAAGTGATGAGCGACAAACGGCGGCACTGACCGCGTTGACCCAGAGAACGCACGCCGCCGGGCGGCGCCAGGTGCTAAAAATGGCGGCCTGGATGTCCGTCGGCACCCTGCTCGCCTGGGGCAGCTGGCGTCATGCGCCGCTGCGCAATCAGCTCCTGGCGTGGCATGCCGATTATCACAGCCCCTGCGGCGAAATCAGGTCGTTTACGCTGGCTGATGGCTCGCGGATCTGGCTTGACACCGACAGCGCGCTGAACGTTGATTACTCCCCGACGCAGCGCGCGCTGCGGCTGCTGAACGGCCGGGTGATGATCGAAACCGCCGCCGATCAGCATCGCCCGCTGACCATCGCCACCGCGCAGGGCAAAATGCGCGCCCTCGGCACGCGCTTCAGCGTGCAGGCGCTCGGCGATACCACCGTGTTGCAGGTGTATCAGGGGGCGGTGGAAGTTTCTCCGGCGGCCATCAGCGACGCGTCGATCGCACAGGCCGGTCAGGCGATGACCTTCCGCCAGTATGCCTTTGGCCCGATCTCGCCGCTGCGTAATGCGCAGCCTGCCTGGCCCCGCGGGTTGCTACAGGCCGATAATCTCCCCCTCGGTGAGTTTATCGAACGGCTGTCGGCCTACCGCCACGGCTATCTGGGATGTGATCCGGCCGTGTCAGCGCTGACCGTCACCGGTACGTTCCCGTTGAATGATACCGATATGGCGCTGAACATGCTCACCAACGCGCTGCCCGTGCAGCTCAACCGCCGCTTCTCATGGTGGCTGACGGTCGCACCGCGCGATAAATAACAAATAAATTCGCCTCATCGGTTCCCCTTTACGTGCCCTCATCCGATTAACTCTATGCAGCACTTTTACTTTTGGGAATTATCAGGGGGATCTATGTCATCATCACCACGCACCAGCCCGCTGCGGATTTTCCGTCGTTCGCCGACGCCCGCTCTCCTGCGCATGATGTTTTGTGCGCCGCTATTGATCTTTGCCATCGCCCTCGCGCCCGCTGCGCAGGCCGCCGAAACGGCGACGGATAAGCACGTCTATGCGATCCCGGCCGCGCCGCTGGCGACTCAGCTGAATCAGTTTGCCGCGCAGTCGGGCATTTATCTGGCGAGCGATGCGCGGCTGACGGCCGGTAAATCCTCTCCGGCACTCAAAGGCACCTACACCCTTGCTGAAGGCTTCTCCCGGCTGTTGACCGATCGCGGGCTGCTGGCAGAACGTCAGCCCAACGGCAGCTACACCCTGAAAGCGATCCCTGAAGGGGACGAAATGGTGGTGGTCGGTGACATTAACTACGGCGCGATGACTGAAGACACCGGCTCTTACACCACCCGCAGCATGTCGGCGGCGACCCGTCTTAATCTCTCGCCGCGGGAGACGCCGCAGTCGGTCAGCGTAGTTACCCGCCAGCGGATGAACGATCAGAATATGACCTCGCTGGACGACGCGATGCGTCAGGTCACGGGCGTGAACGTCATCAACGAAAGCTCCTACCAGACTCGTTACCAGTCGCGCGGTTTCACGATGGATAACCTTCAGGAAGACGGTATCAACTCCTCGTTTCAGAACAGCCTCGCCGGAATGGGGTATGCCGAAGCCTCCACCGAATCACCGGATCTGGCCATTTACGATCATCTGGAAGTTCTGCGCGGCGCGTCAGGCCTGACCCAGGGCAGCGGCGAACCGGGGGGAACGGTGAACATGGTGCGCAAGCGTCCGACCTACGATTTTCGCTCTTCCGTCAGCGCCAGCGCCGGCAGCTGGGATAACTACCGCGGCGAAATGGACGTCTCCGGGCCGCTGAATGACGATGCCTCGCTACGAGGCCGCGCAGTTGGCGTACTGCAAAAAAGAGACAGCTTTACCGATTACGTGCACAGCGATCGCCAGGTGCTGTTCGGTACTCTCGCCTATGATTTGACGTCGCAGACCACACTGACCACCGGTCTCTCCTGGCAAAAAACCGATACGGTGCCCAATCTTTACGGCGTGCCGATGTCCACCAACTACTCCAGCCTGGGTCTGCCCCGCTCGACCTTCCTGGGGGCCAGCTGGAATAACATCACCTTCGAGAAAACTAACGCCTACGCCGAGCTCGAACACTATTTTGATAACGAATGGGTCGCCAAAAGCTCGCTGAACTACACGACCGCCAGCGCCGAGGGCAAATTCATCGGCGTTTACGGCAACGGCACTCAGGGCGTGGATGATTCAGGCAGCGCGAAGCTCAACAGCTACCTGCAACGACACAACCGCAGTAGCCAGTACGGCGTGAACATCAACCTGAGCGGGCCGTTCGGGCTGCTGGGTCGCGATCACCAGCTGGTATTCGGCGGTGATTATCAGAAGGAGAACTTCAATAACTTATTTGGTTCGCTGAGCAATTCCAGCGCGGTAAATATCTATAGCTGGGACCCCGATAGCCTCTCCGAACCCGTCTGGGATTACACCCGCCGCTATCAGTACAACGTCTATCAGCGCGGCCTGTACGCCACGACACGGCTGAGCCTGACCGACGACTGGAAGCTGATCCTCGGAAACCGTTACAGTAGCTTTACCTACGACTCCTATTTTACCAATCTCACCACCGGGGCGATGACCGCGCACAGCAATTACAAGGTGAAAGGCAAAATCATCCCCTACGGCGGCCTGCTGTGGGATTTCGCCAAAGACTATACCTGGTATCTGAGCTACGCCGAAATCTACAAACCGCAAAGCCTGCAGGATGCCAGCGGCAACTTCCTGCCGCCGGTCACCGGCAGCAATTACGAAACCGGCGTCAAAGGGGAGTTCTTCAACGGTGGGCTGAACGCCTCCGTCGCCCTGTTCCGCATTATTCAGGCGAATAACGCCATGAGCGGGGTGGACTGCGATGACTGCTACGTCGCCGACGGCAAGGTGCAGAGCCAGGGCATTGAAATGGAGATGTCCGGGCAGCTTGCGCAAGGTTGGCAGGTGTACGCCGGATACACGCTAAATAACAGCAAATATCTCGAAGCCGCCACCACGCAGAAAGGCACCAACTTCAGCAAACACACGCCGCAGCATCTTTTCCGCTTGTATAGCAGCTATTGCCTGCCGGGAGAGTGGGAGAAATGGTCCGTCGGCGCAGGGCTGACGGCGCAGACGGATACAACCACCAACTACGATGTGTCGCAGGGCGGATACACGCTTTTCAACGCCAATATCGGCTATCAGTACAGTAAACAAATAAGCCTGAGCCTGAACGGTAACAACTTGACGGATAAAGAGTACTACCTCGGCGTTTCCAACCGTCACCGCGGGGGAAACAATTTCTACGGCGATCCGCGTAACGTCATGTTCAACGTGAAATGGGCTTATTAAGCGCAAAGGATAATGGGCAGCCGTCCGCAAAGGCGGCCGTCACGCTTTTTACACACTCTGTGCGAACTTCTTTATGCAAAGTTTGAAACGGTTTTATCAACTGATAGCCCCCTGTTGGCTACACACTCGCGAATGGTTTTCGTGGCTTTTATTGGTGATGCTGACCGCTCTCACGCTGAGCATGGTATGGGTAAGTGTGCAGTACAACAGCTGGAGCCGGGAACTTTATGATGCCCTCAGCGACTACTTTCAGCATGCGTCGATCAGCATGCTGGCGCTCACTTATGCCGGATATACTGCGCTGTTTGTGGCGTTTATTATCAGCTCGAACTGGCTGAAAAAATTACTGACCATCCGCTGGCGACAGAAAATGACCATGAGATTTCAGCATCTGTGGCTGCGACAACATAATCATTACCGTCTCAGCCTCCATGTGGAACACGATAATCCCGATCAGCGTATAGCCGAGGATATTCGTCTGCTGGTTGAGCAGAGCCTTGGGCTATTCTTGTCGCTGCTAAAAAACATCACGGGGCTTTTATCGTTCATCTTTATTCTGTGGCAGCTCTCTGGCACGCTCAGTCTCAACGTTGCCGGACACAACGTCACTCTGCACGGTTATCTGGTGTGGGTGGCGCTGGGGTATGCGACCATTAGCAGCCTGCTGGCCCACTGGATAGGCCGCCCGCTGCATCAGCTGAATATAGAGCGGCAAAAAAGCGAGGCGGACTACCGTGCCAGCCTGCTGCGCATCCGCGAAAACAGCGAGCAGATTGCCTTATACAGCGCTGAACGTGCAGAACTGCGCCGCGTACACCGTCATTTTTCGGCAATTGCGCAGAATTGGCAGCGGCTGATGTCGCGCGAGTTTCGCCTTGATACGTTCACCACCTCCTATTTTCGTCTGAGTCTGATGATCCCGATTTTTGCCGTCCTGCCGCTGTACATCGCAAAACAGATCTCGCTTGGCGGCGTCATGCAGACGCGCGCCGCTTTCGGTTATGTCCTTGACGCCTTCGGCTGGTTTATCGACTCCTACCGCCAGATAGTGGCCTGGTCAGCGACGGTAGAGAGGCTATGGCAGTTTGAGCAAGACTTAATCGCACTGCCGGCGCAATCGCGCTTTTCACGCCAGCCCGGTGCATTACGCTGTCTTCATCTTGTCGCCCGTCACGCTGATGGTACGCCCCTGTTTAACCCGATAAGTCTCGACTTACGGCGCGGGGAGGCGCTGGCGATTATCGGCGCCAGCGGGTGTGGGAAAACGACCTTCTTAAGAGTACTCTCCGGGTTATGGCCATATCGCAGCGGGGTCTATAGCCATCCGACCGGCAAAAGTCTGTTCGTGCCGCAAAAACCGTATCTGCCCGACGATCTTCTGAGCCATGTGTTGACGTATCCGGGCTTAGCTAAAGTCAGCAGTCAACGGCTGGAGATCTGCCTGAAGAAGGTTGGGCTACACCATTTGTGCCGGCAGCTGAATGAGCGCCAGCCATGGCGCGGTATCCTTTCTGGCGGCGAGCAGCAGCGTCTTTCCTTTGCCCGCATTCTGGTGAATCAGCCCGATTTTATTTGCCTTGATGAATCAACTAGCCACCTGGACGATGGGACGGCCGTAGCGCTGATAGGCGCTATCCGCCGCGAACTCCCGCAGAGCATCATCCTGGTTGTCAGCCACCAAAGAGCAGTTATAGATTCGATGAATATGCAATATCTTATTGAAGGGTATCGTTAAAATTTTTTACAGCCATTTTAGATTAGGTACAAAAAAGAACATAGCGTCCTCTTTTCCTGCCATTAATCTGCATATCCATTATGGCCTGTTGTTTGCAGCAGGTTCTGTTTCCGTCTGTCCATGTGGGTGGGCAACTGGCGGTCTCAACACAGATGTCAAAGTGAAAAATGGTCAGGCGCTGCGGGGACTGTTACGACCTCTGAGCGCAAAGCTGATACTGAGTGACTGAACACATGCTGCGATGTGCAGTGGAATACGGTTAAGGATGCCTACGACAGCTGGAATTATAAAAGTCAGAGGTATGAATCGGGCTGTGGCGATTGCTAATGCAGCAGCAGCCGTGACAAGCAGGTAGCTCGCCTGTGCTGCTATCCAGCTACGATAAGGACCGTTCAGGAACCAGAATTCACTTGCCGCGCACTGGAACAATGGCCTTTGGATGGCGTGGAGCTGCGGCTTATCCAGCCCGGCAAGCCGACAGAGAACGGATTTATTGAAGGTTTAACGGAAGATATAGAGATGAATGCCTGAGCGACCACTGGTTCAGCGATATTGTTTATACCAGGAAAACTATTAATGACTTGCGGCAGGATTATAACGAGTGCCATCCACATTCATCGCTGGATTATAAGACGCCAGCTGAATTTGCAGCGGACTGGCGAAACGGGAAGTATGAAGAAAAACTAACCGACATTATGGACTTACCACTTATATTTAAACTAAAAAACAAATAAATTCCAGATTTATCAAGATCAATTAACTTTTAAATTTATATAAATAAAGTGAGCAATTAATAAATCAGCCTCATCCAACAGGCTGCTTTTTATCCATTAAGATTCTCTTCAAATCTGCTGAGCTAAAAAGATAGTATTCTATATATGAAAAGTATATCGACATATAGTCTTCAACTAAATCTAATAAGCATTGACTCACCACTATTGTATTTTTATTCATGCTTTGAAGGTATCCATCTTTCATTAACTTATTAATTAACCTTATAACTTGCGTTCTTGAAACACAAATCACGCACGCTAATTTATTAATCGTGTAGTTAACCTGCATTTTATTATGAACCGAGTTCATATATAAATGAATTAAAAGTGATCGACCACCGTCCTTATCAAGATAATAATCAATTTCATTGTTTATCGATTTATATGTCACACCTTTCAGTAAAGGAACAGATACGCCATAGAAAAAGTCCTGTAGAAAAGAATAAGTAGCAATGGACTCCATGTTGAAATTATATTCAGGATATAGATTTCTCAATGGTGCGATAACCGTATAAATATAACTTTTGAGGTCTCTCAATCCTTTTGGTGTAATGATCAGCTTTACGTTTCTCCTGTCATCTGCATCTCTTTCTGTATCGATTCTACCTGACGCCTTGAGCAATGAGATAACAGCTATAATACTGTTCTGGCTAGATATGGAGTTTATCTCACAGTATTTTTTAATATCTGTTATAGATGTTACGCTACCATTAAAAATGAAGCAACATGTCATAAGTATAATATTAAATCTACTCTCATTGAGTATATACTTAAAGAATGCGGGCTGTAGTTTCAATAGAGCTTTATCATTCTGATAAAATTCCTCTATAGCGTAAAAAAAATTCTTGCGACTTTTAATTGTTAACGCATTTGATATAATGGCTTGCTTTATTATTTCTGCTGACATAATTAACCTGCCAAAGATATACTGAATTTGATAATCTCATCACTCTCTTGAACAAACTTGATCATAGATTCCTCACTGAGCGGTCTACTAATTAATCCTCCCTGAAAGTCAAGCTTAGTAAGATGACGTAAGGCATTTAATTTTTTAATACTATCAATACCTTCTGCAATACACTTTCTGTTGGTTAAAGAACAGTAATGCTGTAGAGAGTTTATTAATGCCAGACAATCGAAGTCGCACAAAGAGTCACTCACTGCAGACATATCTATTTTATAGCCGTCAAACTTAACTTTCCGAACAGGGAAAAAAGCACTTTTATCAGAAAAACAATCATCAAGAAAAACACGATATCCCAAATTCTGTATAGAAATGATATTATCAATTACTTCAGGATGATGTTCGAAGGAAGTCTTTTCATTCAGTTCGAGAACCAAGCTGTTATAGTTTTGATTATTTATCGATGATCGAGCTACATTGAGCATTTTCACAACTCCCTGCTCATAAATTAACTGACTCGGGAGGTTTATAGAGAAATAATACTTTCCCTGGAACCTGTTTATCATTTTTATAGCATGCCTGAGTACAAATGCAGACAACACCATCCATGGGTACTTACTACGAAATCCAGGAAGAAAATCACCCGGATATCTTATAATACCCCCCTGTAGCCATCTGACCAGGATCTCGAAACCTTGCAGTCTGAGATTATGGTCAACTATTGGCTGAAAAACTACAAAGATATCATTTTCTGCAACAGCATTTACGAAACTTCTTTCATCCTCTGATAAACAATCAAAATGTCTATCACAAATGATCCCAGGTTTTTTATCTGTAGTCAGAGTTGCCATGCCCCAGCATTTGAATTTTTTCATACCTGTCAACCTGTATTTGTAAAGTGATTTAACACTTAGTCCAGTTTCAGAAACCTGTGATCTGAGGTCTCTTCCTCGATACACATTTGTGAGTACCTGTAATTCGTGATTACTCATGCCTTTCGCCGTCATGGTACCCAGTAAGTTTTCAAGAAATGCATTACACATTAAACAGTTATGCATGGCACTTCCTGTTTTCAGGAGTTTATCCACGTTCTGCACGGTACAACTGACAGGCGCAATGATAAAATCGATACGTCTGAGTATCCTCTTTTTCATGTTAGCGATTAATGTTTTAGCGATAAGTAATGCAGAGGCATCTGTCACAAATACTACGGTAATTCTATTGTCACTTTCATTTAAGACTTTAATTATCTCACCAAGAGTCGAAAGAAAGCTATATTCATGCCTAGGCAAATGAGCGATAGCCGCTTCAGGTAACCATGCATCTTTTGGCTCAACTTCAGTCGAGGCTTCAGTTCTAATTTTGAAATATTCTCTGATGCCTTTTTTAAAAAAGGCACATTTTGAAATAACAATGCTGACATCCATTTTAGTTTTCCCGCCATTTTAAGATTAAACGATGACGTTATATACAAATATAAGCCACTGAAGCTTTCCGGCACAATTAATTTCGTAGCATTAATTGGTTTTTTTTGTGTCTATTTTATATGGATATTTATGTCAGCATCGTCTATTTTTGTTCCCGGGTCACATATTTACCGATATGTCTGTTAACTCCCCCCCGTCCCCAATAAGTGTGAATATAATTCTGACTGGTGAATCTGCGATGGAATTCTCATGTATGCTGACTTCTGCATGTGGCGGGAATGTTAACATGCCATTTTTTATGGTGTGTTCTCTGTTTTCCTTATCCAAATATCTGATGCGTGAAACCGACAGATAGTTTGCTGAATGATTACTGCATTTCAAAAGACCTTTGCTCTGAAGCGTACATCGTACCTTCGCAAGGCTTTCAGCCGGCGTAGTGGTGACTAGCGTAGGTCTGTAAATAATTTTAATTTGCGTGTTCATGGTAACAAGAACACTGTTTTCTTTATTCATTCTTGTATCGGGCGGCATTTCATAAATATTAAGCCAAAAAAGTGACTCCCGATCCTGAGCCAGTGATGTATCATTTTTGACTATGCGAATGCCTCTGACATCACCCATTTCAAGTCTGAATACCGGAGGAAGGATGATAAAGGGAATGTTCTTCACATCCGGATCACCTTCTCCATTATCGGCCCAGGTCTGCACAACTACTGGGTAAGAATTGGTATTCACCAGCATAAGGCTCTGCATTCTGTCAGAGGCATTAAAAATGACTCTTGACTGAGACGGCATTACGCCAGAGTAAACGGGTGATACTAACATCCAAAGCATCAGGCTGATTATGATTTTATTCATTGTACCTGCACCATTACCGTCGCAGTGGATTTAACTTTACCAGCTACAACTGTCTGTCCATCTATTTTTTTTAGCGTGGCGGTGAAGTTATAGCTGTAATTTGTATATCCGCTGCTGGAACTACCAACCGGGGTCGCATTGTTCAGCACAGGGTACCATCCCGCTGAATTGCCGGAATGGTTAAGAATATCCATGCCCTGCTCGCCGATAAGAGTCAGGGCTGTACCCGGCGCACTGCTGTATGAAATTGCGATCCCCACACCTTTTGCCATTCCTGTCGCCTGATAGTTATCAGACAGCAGTATGCTGACGCCATTGCTGCTGTTTACCAGTCCAAGTTCCCTGGCTGCTGTAAATGCCCCGCTTGATACCTGGAATCCTATAGCGGTCTGGCCGGAATTCGCGGTTGTACCTGAGGTAACTGAATTACTGCATTCAACCGTCACATTAAAACCAGCCGTACTGGTGAGACCTTTATTTAAATCACTTACTGAAATCGTTGGCAGAAGCACCACTGGTGTAGCACTTCTGGCGACACAGCTTGGTGAGTTGTAAAGCGTGTTGACAGATCTCATGCCATAACCAAATCCGTTATCAACTCCCCAGAAACGGTAGTTAGTGTTACTGTCTTCGCCTATATTGTCATGGGTCAGGCCCGGACCGACCAGCTGAATATAGGCGTTCGGCTGTATGCATGAATAATTGACACCGGTCGGTGTTCCTGTGACAACGCCGGATGTGCCCCTTCCACAATAGGCTGAACCAGAACCACTTCCGGGAGGAATGGTACTGATGCGATATAATTCCGCCTGAAGAGCAGGTACGTCCTGCAGACGAATATCTATCTTGGCTGAGTTGGATGCGTTAGTGGCATAGGTCGTAACCGGAACCTTGGCCCAGTAACGCGTCAGCGTTACGCCACTCATTGTCTGTTTTATACCAACATAAGCAAAATACGTTGCATACACATCCGGTATGCCGTCCTGTTCTCCGAGATCCCAGTATCCACCAACCCTGTCATCACCATTCGTTGCCGCAAGGAAATAAATATTCGGCAAATCTGTCAAATCACACGTCCATAGAATGGTCGACGCCGTTGCACCTCCAAAGGTGTAGTTTGTCGGTGGCACGGTAATAGACCCCAGTAGGGTACGAACCGGCTGAAAGTAGGTATCCGTTAAATTGATGCGCCCAAAAGGAATCAATGCCGTCCTGTTATCTTCCGTCTGTGAGGCACCTGTGCTCTTACAGGTTGCCCAGGTCCCGGAAGCGCTCAGAGAAAGAAGCAAAACTAAAATTATACGTATCATTCCGTCAAATCTCTTCATGAAACACCTCCCTGCCGGTTGCTGCATGTTGCGCTGAGATTCACTATCTCTGCGTTTATCTCATCTTCACTGAGGGTGTACGGTATGTAACATTTATTATTGTCACCCCATTCAGCCAGAAGCTCGCCGCTGGTATCTGACACCCTGACATAGACCTGTCCTCCCTGCCCGGCAATTCCGACCGCCTCGCCTTTTCGGTCGTAGATTTGTGTCCCCATCGGTAGGGTATCCCCATTCCTGGAAGTAACCGTTATCAGCAGGGCAGTTCCTGTCCGCGTTTTGAAACTGACATTAACGGCAGCACCGGCGACAGGAACAACTCTTTTCTGGCTGTCTATGATCTCTGCATGTCCCTGCATGCCTTTGGGATCAAGAGAAATATTGTTATAGCGGTACGGCGTGAGCGCCGGAATTAATGCATAACCATTGTTGTCGATAACCGTCTGGTCAGAACTGAATATACGGGCCCCTTCGGCGCCTTTTGCTTCGACAATTGCAAAGGTATCACCCAGATAAGGGCCAAAAGTCACGCCGCCCGCATGTACGGCTAACGCGCCCTGAGCGTTGGCCGATGTTTGCCAGTATCCTTGCCCTTTCGAAGCGCTTGCAGCCAGCGACGCCTTTGGCAATCTCCGCTGTAAACTGCCGCTGAATACGTTCTGCCGGTATTTTTGATCCCGAATGGCGGTAATGCTGTAACTGGTTGTATGATTGTCATCTGCCATACCTGAAGCACTTGCCTGATATTGATCCCCACCACTGTTGCTGTGGTTATAGGATGTACTGAAACTCACGGGACGCGGACTGTCTGAGAATAGCGGTATAGAAAATGAAACTGCTGCAGCATTTTCAACATGGCCACGATCGCTATAGGTTCCGACGCGTTGTCTTGTTATAGCCAGGTTCATACTGATGTTCTGACCAAGCATTTTGCTGAAACCCAACTGGTATTGCGTGTCCCGCGACCGGCCGTCACGATAGGACTGGGTGGCGGCATTAATATATGATGTACCAAAATCACCGAGCGTCTGGCTCAACGTCAGGTCCCATCTTTCGCGTTGACCGCTGGTATAATTTAACCATTCATTACCTGTATATATTCTGTTCCTGTCACCCAGCACTGAAAGCAGATCGCGATAGCCGGCAGTAGAGTACCTGTAGCTGGCAAGTGACAGGTTTGTACCGGTAGCAGTGAAAGTTTTGCTCCATGATAAATGACTCATCCAGCCTTGACTGGTTGTATCGTCACTCAGCTTCGCCGTGGAGTAGGTTGCATCTGCACCAATTGCACCGATTCTGCTGGCATGGACACCACCAACAACATAAGCCGTGTAATTTTTTGCCACGCGTAATCCACCGTTTGCAGTCAGAGTATTAGTTATCCCTCTCTGATAGATAAAATCACCAAATTCGGTAGTCACATCCGTATCGCGTACTCTCCCGATCGCTAAGTTGTATTTCGACATGCCGGGACGTATTGACTCAGGTAAAGCAGAGAAGGGGACGGAATAGGTTTTTATCGTGCCATCGGCTTCGGTAATAACAACGGTCAAATCACCATTACCACCTGTAGGATAAAGGTCATTGATTTCAAATGCGCCAGGAGGAACAGTTGTCTGATAGATATCCTGACCATTCTGACGTATGGTCACTTTCGCATTACTTGACGCGATACCATTAATCAACGGTGCGTAACCTCTTTGTGACTGAGGAAGCATCTCTTCAGCGGATGAGAGGTTTAAGCCGTTATAGCTCATACCCGAAAAGAACTTCCCGTTGGTAATCAGCTGGCCAGCCATCAGTTGAGTGTTGAAGGCTGGTAGCGGACGCTGTACGTACTGGCGAACGTTATTCCACTGATTACCTGTCTCTTTATTCCAGTTCAGGTTGCTAATCTGCCGGTATTGCCATGAGGCAATATTGATGCCTCCGTTGAGTGAAAGCCACAAAGAATCCAGGTTGCTGCCACGAGAATCTGAGTAGGACACGTGATAATAGTTAGATACATAGTTCAGGAAACCCACGTTGTTTCCTGTCTGGAATTTGTCCGGATTAACATAATCTTTGGGTCTGGTAAGCAGCATTGCCTGAGGTGCAGTGACGTTTAGTTTAAGTTCAGAAAGGTTTGTCCTGGCAACAATCGCTGTTGAAATTTCGGAGATAATGAGACAACTCTTTGTATTTTTCGAGGCCGTCACATTCTCTCTAAACCCGATATCAGATATCAGGTTTTCTGGAAGGCACGGCAATACACTATTGTCATACTTAATGTAAGGAATTGTGTAGTTACCTAACAATTCATTATTGATATAGACATCAAGTTTATATTCGCCAGCAGCTATCGCGTTAGGGTTCTTCAGAGACTCAAGAACAGATTGATCGAAGTTAGCACCTTTAAATAATTCAGCATCAAAAATATATTCTTCTGAGCTTACCTCATCGGATGCTGTGGCGGTGAAAGATATTACTGAAAGATTTACGATTGAGAGCGCTATGCTGAGTAAAGATAACTTTGCAACCTCTTGGGGCACTTTACAAATGTCTTTCCTTAACAACATCCGCTCCATAGTCATTCACCATTATCAGTTTGATTGTCGTCCCTCGCAGTGAATGGATTCCATCCGGAAGAGACCATTTGACCTGTGAATCAGGATTTAACATCACGCTTTTTGCCAATATTATAAAACGACTGCCTGACTTCAGTTCAGCACTTCTGACATTAACAAAATAACCCGTTGGGTTTTTAACCATTAATTCGCTTCCGGAGGCAGAGAATTCCATTTTTTCATACGCATTTTCTGCTTCCCCGTTCAGTCCTGCTGGTCTGTAGAAAATCTTCACCCTGTTTGTAATGGCCAGAACTAGCTGATTCTGGCTTTTCTGCTCAGGTGTTACCATTGGCAACTGTGTGAAACTAAGATAAAAGATAGATTCTCTGTTCTGAGGTAAGTGACTCGCATCTTTCGTAATTAACCTTACAGATTGTCCTGTTTCACTCTCCATTCGAAATACAGGTGGTACAATAACGAAAGGAGAATGAGAATCAGGTTTACCTTTATCATCTGTAATCTGCATCTGAACAACGTAGGGTTGACTATCAGGGTTTTTCAACTGAACGGTTTTCTCTTTATTGTTAAATGGCACGATGACACGAGTTCCGGTCATTACAACGTTTGCATTTGCACACGGTATCATGCCAAACGCTGCAAAAAAAAGAATTATTGGCCTGATTTTCATATATTACCTGCTAAAATTGGCTGCACGTAAGTGCAGCCAGTCATGTCATCAAAGGTAACTGATGCTGTATTCTGCAACAGAGGTAATTTTACCGGCAGTGCCCGCGCTTCCCAGTGAAAAATATTGCGCGCCAAACTCGTAGTTCGCAGTATTTTCGCCTGATGGTAGTACCAGCCCGGTAACACCGGTTACACCATTGAGTGCAATAGCAGTACTTCCGCTGGTGCCTCCGTTGAGCAACTGAATACCAAACCCTGTCGCGGCATTTGCACCTGTCAGGGTATTCCCCAGCACACCATAGGTTGTATCAACGTTATATCCGAGGAAGTTGGTAGTAATTGCAGTATCAGATGGGCTAGTAGTGCAACCACTCACGGTAACTTTGAATGGCGTCAATCCTGCAGTTTGACTTGCGGCAAGTGTCGCACCGAAATCCTTGACTGATACCGTTGGTAAAAGAACAACAGCATTAGTAGTCCCGTTAATATCTACTGTACATGTTTGCTCAGTTACTTCCCCCTGGAAAGTAACTGTAGGTGCAGCTTCGGAAGCAAACGGAACGAGTGAAAAAACGGCTAATGGTAAATATTTATTCAGTGTAATTTTCATGGCAATGTCCTATTGATAAATTTCGGGAATTCCTGAATAGACGACTAATTTACTAAGGATTAAAACTCAAAAGTAATATCTACCTAAGAGATAGATCTGAAGAAAAACATGTTGCTTTAAGAAGAGTATGTGGACTTTTAATTTATGTCAACCATGCACACAAAATTGGTCATTTTTTTTATCTCATCATAACTAACTGATAAATAAAGACTATAGTATATATACTTACACAAAAAAAATGTGTGTAGGTTTTATAGGCTTTTATTAAAAAAGTTGTTAAAAAACTAAATAAAACAAAAATACAACTACCATATTTAGGAGGGGTGATAGAAAATTAGAGATCTCACTACTAAAAAATAATAATTATCATTTAAATAGAATTTAGACTTGAGCATCCATGACGGTACTGTTGCAAAGATCGTCACATTGATAAACTTGCACCCATTTCCATCAGTCAACACGCGATCCATGAACGTATTCAAAGGCTGACATTTTAATCGTGACTGGACTGACCCCGCCCCGGTAGACGATCCTGCTCTATACTTGGACTGGAGTCAAAAAACTGAGGCGGCAACAGCCGAGTAATCAAGACGTTATTCAAAGTGAAGAATTAATCTGCAAAACACTACTGATAACAGATTCACAGTACAAAGAAGTATTGAATGATAAGGCTACCTACGGCTAGACTATCAGGGCAAGTTCGGTTCTGTGCTCTGTAAAAACAGTCGCCACAGTTCAGAAATTTGTCGGTTAATGAGCCTTCTAAAAACCATCTTGAAGGATGGTTTTTTCGTTTACGGCTCAGAAGATTACAGCTAGAACGAAATGCTCTAAAGAAGATCATAACCCTCATTTGTCATATACGATTAGCTAATACATTCTTAGGTATAAAAATGGAAAAATGCATAACCCTTATACCCGTAAAAACAACTGACGTTGCTGATTTTAAATCAGAGTTACAGATAGCTTTCTCCGTAGCGATAGTCGATACATTTGAAGAACGTTCAGATGAGCCAATTCCGTCAGATAAAACCCTAGACATGACAATGAATGCTACCAATGCCGTGTCACTTCACATTCTTTGTAATGGTCGAAAGGTTGGAGGTGCTGTGCTGAATATTGATAATAAAACCAACCACAATTCGCTCGATTTCTTTTTCTTGATGGTTGGACAGGAAGGGCGAGGCATAGGCCTTAAAGCCTGGCATTTGATCGAGGAAGAATATCCAGAGACAGTATCCTGGCAAACACATACGCCCTATTTTGAAAAGCGTAATATTCATTTTTACGTAAACAAGTGTGGGTTCAAAATCGTTGAATTCTTTAATAAAAAGCATCCTGACATTAATAATCCAGAAGATTATGTTTTTCTCGAAGATGACAACGATGCATTCCGTTTTGAGAAGGTTATGCGCGAGAGCGAGATCTAGCGTCAGATGTAACCCTATATCCCCATCTGGTGGGATATAAGTGATATCAGTCACCAAGACCTGGTTGAGCTTTAACACAGTTAATTAACGCTAAGCGCTGTTGGGGGCAATGACAGAATGCTTCCGGAGAAAACCTTCATCACCATGTTAAGGAAGGCGCTGGGTAAATCGACGACGCAGTATTTTTCTTCGCTGAAATAAGATGTTTTAGATAAAAACAACCTTGAGGAGTCCGAAGGGGAAAGAAACTTACTCAATTAATGATGATAATTTTATGAATGTATGCTCTTCGCTCAAAACCGACCTTCACATGCACCCCCATCTAGATTGAATCCTTTTAGGCCTTAATAGAAGGTTGCAAATTAAGAGGATATCTTATCGCCCCGGACATCCCGCGCCAGCGAGCAGACAAGGGAAAGTCGCCCCTACCCTGACGCTCGGTCCCATCACACCTGAGAGTTGACGGCGCGGACCTCTTTTACCACGTCCCGCAATATGCGGCGATCAAACCAGCGGCGAACCGGATCGTTCGGAAAACGCAACAGCTCTGTGATAACGACTGCATCCTCAATATTTTCCTCCCGCTCGTTTACATATCCCGGACTGGCCATTGAATCGACTGCGCGGTTTGCTGGCGTGGGAAGTCGATCTCGCATCTGCTTAATTCTTATCGAACCTGAACTTTGCTGCTGACACGGTCCAGAGATCCAATGCAACGCCACACGCTATTTGTGTTCTTTGCAAAGAATTACCTGTAGCATCTCCCAGAAACGCAACTATCAAGGTCCTCGATCACGTTTCAGGACGTATCGACCAGATGTTCGTGATCATAATGAGGTTCTTTTACTTACCGGATAACATTATGTTTCGAGACCTTTCATGCTTTCTTTTTTTCATTCTCTTTAGCGTCGCATCGCATGCCAACATTGCTTTTCGCCAGTTGCATATCAACGAGTCAAATTCCCGAGATCTCAATATCGCTATATGGTATCCCACAGCTGAAACTGGCTCGCCAGAAAATGTGGGTGACAATATTGCTTTTTACGGCACCTCTGCGCTGCGCGATGCGGCACCGGAAGCGGGCGAGCATCCACTGCTTCTGCTTTCTCACGGATATGGCGGAAACTGGCGCAACCTGAACTGGCTGGCAACGGAAATGGCGGCTCAGGGCTATATTGTGGCGGCGGTCGATCACCCTGGCACAACAACATTTAACAAGCGTCCGCAGGATGCGAAAGAACTCTGGCGCCGCCCGCAGGATCTCCAGCGGGTGATGGTGAAAATTATCACGACCCCCTCACTTGCTGGAAAAGTTGATAAGCAGCGAATAGCAGCAGCAGGACACTCTCTTGGCGGCTGGACAGTACTTGAACTGACGGGGGCGCGCTTTGACGCCGCACGCTTTCAGAATGATTGCCGGACACATACCAGGCTGTCAGCCTGCAAGTTAATTCAGACGCTGGGTATTGATGACACCGCCGGGCTGCTGGCAGCAAACGAAGGCGATCCGGCAATCAAAGCAGTTGTCTCACTCGATCTGGGCCTGGCCCGCGGATTCACGCCAGAATCACTTTCTCAGATTGCAGTGCCGGTGCTGATTATGACGGCTCAGGCGGACAGCGATGAGTTACCCGCCAGGCTGGAGTCCGGCTACCTGGCTGAATATATCCCTGCCGCGGTAAGACGGGTAGTGAGTGTCGAAGGTGCCACTCACTTTAGTTTTATGCAGCAGTGCAAACCGGGTGCAATAGCATTAATAGCAGAAAAAGAACCGGGCGAAGAGATTGTCTGCCAGGATGGGGGCACCCGGAGTCGGGATGAAATTCACCGTCATCTCGTCAGAGATATCAGCGCCTTCCTCCATCAGACCCTCGACTTTCAACCGCTGTCCGGCGGTAATCCGTCGGGGTTATACCGCTGATACGAAGAAACTCGCGATGAAAATTCGATTTGGTGGCAAAACCTGCTTCCAGCATCACTTCCGTTACCGGCAGGGTCGTATCCCGTAGAAGCTGCTGCGCATAGTCGATGCGCAAGCCGTTGATCCACTGTGAGACATTGCAGCCGCGCACTAGGTTGACCGCTTTTGAAATCTGCCGCGCGGGTACCCCGGTTTTTCTCGCCAGCGCATTCAGCGTCAGAATCGGGATTCAGATACAGATTCTGCTCGTTTACCAGCGTGTTGACTCGCTGATAAGTCGAGACGAATTCTTCATTACTGATCTCTTTACTTTCTTCGGGGGCAATAACGACTCTCCGTCCTGGAGTGACGGACGGCTGTTACCGACAATGGCAAAACAGATAAATGGCAGCAGAATAGCCTGCGAGATTGCAACCATCAGCGGCGCCTGCTGGCCCTGATAAAAATGGAAGTTTAGCGCGATGGCCAGATCGGTCAGTCCGGAAAAACAGAGAAAGCTCCCCGCGATAAAAGCGAGTGATGAGGTTGAGGTGCTGTCGCTAAGCCGCTTGAAAATAAACGTATTGCTCCCCTGCAGCGCCGTTCGAATCAGGGTGCAGCCGTAGCCGATATAGAGCAGCATCAGCACTGCATCCGTGGTTGCCGGAGCAATAAGGTTTAGCGCCAAAGCGAGTGTCGGTGGTCCCACAAAAGCGGCAATTTTTTGCTGCAAGCGCTGTCCTGTAAAGCAGTGCCAGGCTAGCGGTGGCAGGGTAATAGCCATAACAGACTGCAGCTGACGCAGCTGTATAAGATCAAACTGCCACCGAAGGGCTGACATCAGTACCTGCAGCGAACAACCCGCAATAAAAATCGTGCTGTTACGATAACCCGCGGGGCGCTGCTGGCAAACCTTCAACAGTAAAATAAGCAACATAGAAAGGGTGTACTATGGAAAGGGAATGGCTAGCATGTGATACCTGTAAGCAAATCATTTATATCAGAGGATATGTTGTTCCATAAACAGGCGCAAAAAAAACTACTACCCACATAAATCTTTAACGATTCAACACGCTCCCTCTTTTTACGGTTTCCGGGCTTATGAATTCATCATTTCTGAATAACTTGACATCCTCCCCGCCCAAAAGGATGGGGATTCCTTCAGCTAGACGGCAATGTCCTGCCGCGAGTATATTCTTTGACGCGTTCACATCACGATCATGTAGCGTTCCACACTCGCTACAAGCCCATACTCTTATTCGTAAACCTGCTCTACCTTTCAGACTGTTGGGGGTTAGCACCCCGCAACACGAACAAGCCTGGGTGGAATAGGATTCGTTGACTACTTGAAACATGGCTGATGCGCAGTCGCTTTATATTCCAGTTGTGCCCAGCCAGCGTCTAAAATGCTCTTAGCTATCTTTGTTTTGATTAGCTTGCTGGCGCTCACATCGCCTACGGATATTGGACTGTCAACTTCTGACTGATTAAAACATGCTTAACGTGGGATAATTTCCGTTTTCCAAGCGGACCCCATATAAATTAAACTACAAAGAGAAAACACATGTCTGAAGTCAAAAAAGTTATTACCGTTGCTGAACGTTCGACTAAAGCTTTAGTTAAAGTCGTTGCTGACGGCCAAAAGATGTTCTCCGAGCTGGCGGGCCTGGCCAACTCCACTGTAACTCTGACCGAAGAGATCGAGTTCAAACAGGGCCAATTGGTTGATATCGACAATCAGATCGCCGCTACTGAGCGTGAAGCAAAAGCTCAGTTGCGTCTGCGCGTTATCGAAAATGAAGATAAAGTGTTAGCCGAACTGATGCGTTCCCGCGATTACGCAGTAATCTCTCACGCTGATCTGGATGCACTGAACTCTGACCTGGCTGCAGCCAAAACCGATAATGACTTCGCTGTTTCTGAAGCGCGTGAAGCTGGCTATCAGGCCGCTGCTGCTAAATTTGGCGCCGAAAACCGCGAACTGGCGTCCCAGCACAAAGTTGAACTGGCTGAGCATAAAGCCCAGGCTACCGCTAAAAATCAGCGTATCAGCGACCTGGAAGCACAGGTTACCGAACTGCGTGACCAGATCACCGCCGAGCGCAATACTCGCCTGGAAATCGCTCGTGCTGACGCTGGCCGTCAAGGTGTCGTGGTTAACGCCGGTAAGAGCTGACTGCAGTCGTAACCTTAGAAGAGAGAAGACAAAAAGGAGCCGATGGCTCCTTTTTCAATATTTTGAATTATGCTATATGCTTAAAGGCGGTCACTGCAGTATAAAGCAATACAACTCACATATCTGGCACTATGACAATTTAGTGAAAGATTAGTTAAACATACAAGTGATACAGGAGACTCATATGAGTATCGAGACCGCTGTAGAAAAAAGTAATGAACCATCTCCACCTATTTATATTCATTTGGAAGATGAGCAAGGAAACTGCGCATGTAATAACGATAAAAATGGTGGCATAAGAAAGGCTGATTTCGAGACTAAGATCGAGGATAATAAGCTTCATATTAACCTATTTGAGTATGGGGCCATGCCAATCATAGGTCCTGCAGATGAAATATCTGCAGTAAGGGTCCATGTTCGTGGGAAAAATGTTACTGTGTTTGCTATTTATAAAGATCCACAGCAGACAGCAACAATGGGTTGCTGCACAGGTTCTGGTTGTACTTGCTACGCTAGAGGCTGTTATTGCTAATAGTCATTCGTAGTCGTGGATGCGCATCCCACGACTACAATGTTATCTGTTCTTGTTCATTGTAAACACATATACAGTGAACAAAGGCAAAGACAATGGTAGGTAATTCCCCCGAAAAAGCAAACGGCCAGAGGAAAGCCTGGCTCACCCAAAACGGAAAAGGAACAAAAAGCATCGGCGAGGGTGCCCTGGTTGATATTCAGCAGCACGGATGAATTTAAGGCCTGTAAAATCATAAGGCTGTACAGCAGAAGAATGCAGATTGAACAGAATTTTCGGGATGAAAAAAGTGAGCGGTACGGCTTTGGCCTTCGGGCCAGCAGGAGTCAGAGCAGGGAGAGACTTCAGGTATTAAGTTTGCTGGTCACACTTGCCGGTATCATGCTCTGGTTGCTGGGTTATCATTGTTGAAAATAAAGGGCTTCATCTACATTATCAGGCAAACAGTATCAGGAAGCGGGGGGTTTTATACTTCCTGACACTGGCAGAAAATGTCTTACGACATTGCCCGAAAATCCTCAAACAGGTTGCTCCTGAAAAGATATTACGCCAGCTAATCAGCACCTACCGAAGTATGGTGCTGATTTTCTGGGGATCCCTCAGCCCTTTAGGAGCTCTTTTTTTTCACTCAGCCCTTTTTCTCAGTGCTCTGATTCTTTATTGTTAGTCTCTTCTAACAAGAGACCACTATGAAATTACTACCATTAATTGACATTCTAAAAAAACCGTACTTGGTGCAACAATATAAAGATCAACCTGAACACGCGATCACCACCCACTCTGGCCTTGTTTGTGCAGCTTTTTTCGACCCGCACATTGCACGTGTCATCGAGTCTCGCTTGGAGGATGACACGAACTATACATTTGCAAAACAGCAGATGACTTCGCCTTTGCCATGGTCTCTCAACTTGTACGCAATTTCTCACACGAACGTGTCAGATCCGCGGGTAAATGACTCCATTAATAGTGTTGGCGCTACGCTTAGCGATGGTCAGATCATATATCATGGGAGTACTGATATCCCTAGAACTATCTTCACTGCCCCGTTAACAACCAGACCACTGTCTACAACACTTTCTCCGGCAGTGGCTATAAATGAGCTTATTCATGATAGTAAGGCCTATAATGCTGAGCGTTATGTGATCTATATCCTTACTGTTAAAGACCCGAAAACAAATGTGTTTGTGTACCCAGATTCAGGCGCACCTGTTGAATTGCCTATTGATGCAGACCCCGACAGTAGTACGATGTTTGGAATGAATGAGCTGGAGATCTTATTCGCATCAGGTGCATGTGTTATCGTCGATACAGAGAAAAAGATCGGTTATGCAACTGCATACCATCACAGCAAGGCATCCAAAGAAGTCCCTGTTTATATTTGCCAGGGAACAATATCTTAGGTAAAAACCTAAATATAAGTAATGACTTACTTATATTTAATCTGTATATTTTACTCTTTTATCATTTGAAGGGAATCAGATGAAAGAGCTACAACCGCACCAAAAACGAGTTATTGAAGAGCATAGTGAGCTGAAGCTAAAGGTCGACGCGCTCAATACGTTCATCACCAGCAACCCAACCTTTGCCGAACTTTGTGAAGCAGAACAAGGGCTTCTTAAAGCCCAGTTTAAAGCCATGAAAATTTACCTGGTTGCACTGGATTACCGTATTCAGCTGTTTAAGCGGGGTGACCAATGAAAGACCTGCACACTAAAATTAAAGGCTATCGCGAGCTGTCGGCCGAAGAGATCGCGCTGATGAACGAGGGCAAAGACCTGTCTGAGAAGGTGGGAGAGTTTGTCGCAAAACTGGAAGCTGCTGAGTTCGCTCAATCCAATCTCCAGGTGCCGGATAAGCGTTGGCTTGCCATCGGTAAAACTGACCTGCAGAAAGGCTTTATGGCCGTTATTCGCAGCATCGCAAAACCAACGACTTTTTAAAGGGAATTAAAATGAAAATTACTATCTATGGAAAGGACAATTGTTATTTCTGCAAACGTGCGGTAGAGCTTTCTAAGCAATTGAAATCGCAGGGCCATGGTGACTACGAGTATATCGACATTGTAGAAGCCGGCATTGATGCCGCTGCGCTGGAAGAGCTGGTTGGGAAACCGGTTCGAACGGTTCCGCAGATCTTCGTCGAGGGTGAGCCGATTGGTGGTTATACTGAGCTAGCTGCTTTCACTTCTATTCTGTAAAAATTAAAGGCTCCTCACAGAGCCTTTAAAATTAATAAATGGTAAAGCCAATTAAGGAGTTTTATTTAACTTTTGGTTCGTAAGTATGCCAAGGATTCGATATAAATCGCGTAGTAACCATTAGCTCTTTTGGATCAAATTGTTTTTCATTTCCACGTTCAATATTAACTAACACAACTTTAGTATCACTTTCGGCGTTATACTTGGAAAGCTCTCCCTTTACAAAGGAGTATTTTGCCGCAGTATGTGCGTTATTAAATTTGAGATCAGCAAAAATTTTTGCTGTTGCCGGCTCAAGAACGCACAGCTTTCTCATTTCTTTAAGCGTGGCGAGGCTGGTGTCAACATCTTGTTTAGTGGCGTCAACCGTTTTGCCTTCCAGACGTGCTTCTCGTGCACGGAGCATACGAGCAGCGCGTCTATCCAACGCTGCCTGCATAGAAGGTGTGCGTTTAGTAGCATTTTGGCGTTCGTAAGACATAACCCCTCCTATCAGGATCTAGTCCAATTTCTAGAGTGAAGCCATGACCTAAGCGTCTTGCGAGAAGTCGTTTGTAAACTGCTTCTAGTTTGTCGTTATCAGGCAAGAATATGTACATGCCTACCTTGAATTCATTATAATGGTCAATTATCGCCCTTTCAACCGTCCGCATCACGCTGATAGCTTTGACTACTCCTGTTTCAGGCGGTTCAAAAGGCGTTCCTCTCATCATGTTTTCAACCAAATCGAATGATATCTCCCAGCAGCCAGAAGGGCTAAAAACATATCTGTCAGGAAAAATCACTGAACTATCAACTGTATTGAACTCTGAAACACTCTGTAAGTTCAGCTCATACTCTTCGCTATTCGAATAAAAGATTGCTGTATGCACCGTCGAGATGGCTGAATATGTCATGGTTTTAAACTGAGTAACCATCTACACCTTCCTTTTTGATCAAGTGTAAACTGAAACGTTTACTATTTCGACATAAAAAGAAGAAGATCTCTGCACAGACAGTTATCTAAGTGGTGTCGTCGTTGCTGATGGGAACGATTGCTTTAGGAGATGGATTCGATAACTGATAAAACTAAAAAGGCCCATCAAGGGCCTTTTTCTCATGCGGCGAGACTTTAAAGTGGTTTAAAGACCACTTCGCCTTTGCGCTCAGCTTCAGCTTTAGCGGTCATGAAACGCTTCATCATCTCAACTTTGCCTTCATGGATTGCTTTGAAGTCAATCTTGCCCTGATTTTGGGTAGTGTTTCGTTCGTATCGCATAAGAAGCTCCGTCATTGATGTAATCTAGGCCACGAAGGGTCGTCAGCCTCTTCACATACCTTGAGTATATGGAATGTAACTCTTCGCGTTCTGCAGCGAAGTACAACATTTGTATGCCTTCATTGTCGGCAACTTTGAGCATGAAGTCAACTAAAGTACCGTAAAGATAGTTTAGTTCTGACAAGTTCAAGTCAATGCCGCCTTCTGGCTTGGTGAACATGTTAATTTCTGGCTCACCAAGAACTGGGTTACGTGCCTGCTCCATAGAGCGATCTAATTGAACGACATCGGCATAAGTAACAACAGATACACATAACATGGTAATTTCTTTCCCCAGCATACCATGCATAGTTTCTGCTGCAACAGGATCTAATGACGGCGGGCAAAAAGCCAGACGGTATACATTTTTCCGGTTTTCATCGCCGGAGAAAGCAAATTCGATATCCAAATATGCCAAGCCGTCGCCTAAAGAGGCCAAGCCTGGCGTTACCAACCTATGCGTGTGCATTAAGCAATCAATCCTTAGCTATTGGAATATTCTCATATTGTACCCCAAATATATACTCACTCGTATAGCCGATGACGTTAGTGCGATAGCACAATTTGGCCACCCGTGGTAATTTCCGAATTGGAGCCCCTTACACCAACATTTATTGTAAATTTCATCAAAACATCGGTTTGTGATTCCATACTCTATAGGTATGGAATCATAGTAAAAAACCAGTTATCTTTGGTTGACCTTATAGCTAAAATGCCGTTAAATACTGTATATACATACAGTTACAAGGGGCAGCGATGTTAAACTCATTCGAAATTGATAGAGCTTTGGAAAATTGCTCTGCTGAGACGGTGCAATACCTGCAGCGCTGCCAAGCTATGACCGGATCTCAAATGATGGCCATGGGGTCCGCTTGGAAAACGGAAATTATCCCACGTTAAGGCTGTTTTTTGTACAATTCGGTATCTACTGCGCGTAATGGACGATATTTCCCGAACCCCGGCTTAAGATTATTACGCCAGACGTAATCGCCACTCAGATTGATATGTTCCCAGCCCAGGGGAGAAAGATGCGATACCAGTTGCTCATTAATCGGGATGCCTTTTCGTTTCAGTGACTCAATGGCTCTTTCTATATATACCGTGTTCCACAACGTGATCGCCGCTGTCAGCAACGTCAGCCCGCTGGCGCGGTAACTCTGATTCTCCAGGCCACGATCCCTGATTTCACCCAGCCGGTGTAGGAATACCGCCCGCGCCAGCGCGTTACGGGCTTCCCCTTTATTCAGTCCCGCCTGTACTCGCCGACGTAGTGCAGGATCGCGGAACCAGTCGAGCATAAACAGCGTCCGCTCAATGCGGCCAATTTCTCTCAGCGCCTTTGCCAGACCATTCTGTTTTGGGTACGCTTGTTGCCTGAAGACAAGGCTCATTTTGCTGAGCTTGCCGACGTAGCTGGCCTGTCACTTAGCGCATGGGTTTTGGACGCTATGAGGGAAAAAGCAAAGAGGCAAGGCAAAAAAGAGGGAGAATAAGTAATAACGTTTAAGAATTGGTCTTAATACCTTTATAAGAGCTAAGCCATTGATTCGACACGGCTATCCATTAGCCCCTCATCCAGCCCTGCCCGGCTTCCCCACGTCTCCTGTTTCTTACGCCAGTTCAGCCTCACGGCTTTCAGCAGGCGGCACCGGAACCGGCGTGCTGTTGCCGGTATGCGATGGCACACCAGGTCCGACCGGCACAGGGTTAATCAGAATTAGCCAACCCGAGAGGTTGGCTATCAACTAATTGCACAACGGTTGAAGGTCAAAGAAGATGAAATTTTTCAAGAGTGGCCTTAACCTCATTTCTTAATCCAGTCTCATCAAGTTCATAACTTTCTCTGTCTGGTTCAGGATTAAAACAATCGGCAATAATAAATAGCTCTCCTGCACAATGATCTATATCTTTATTTGCTTCTTCGCTTCCATAGGATTCCCTTCTGGCTATTACTATGTTAGAGACAAATTCGTTCACGCTGATTTTTCTATTTAAAAAATCCCGCCCTAACTCAATTAGTTTTAATCTGCTCATAAAATTCCCGTGTTTAGATATATTTTACCATTCTCTTCATTTGGATCAATTTTCCATCCAGATAAAAAGTCACCATTAGCCCGGATAATAACAGCATTCATTGTTTTAGGATTGAAATAAACCTTCGATCCCTTATCACGCCGATATGTTCCTTTTTCAAAGGTATCCATATCTGAAAGATGTGCTTCAATTGCATCCCGGAACTTAGTAAGTGTTTCACCATTGATCTTCGTATCGCTGATGCCAAAGTCAATAGCATGTTTGTACTTCCTCTGGAGCTGCCTTCGGGTATATTTCCCCGAATCCAGCGGGTCACTCAGCATGACATAGATGGGCTCCACGCCGGTACCGGTCGCATCAGGTTGCCAGTAGATGAAGTCCTGCAACGCAGGAATATCAGCCGCCGGCAATGTTGTGGTGACGATGCTGTCCGCCTGCTTAACATCGGTACCAGTGTGCACCGGCGTCACCGGAACCGGCGTACTGTTGCCGGTATGTGATGGTGCCGCAGGACCGACCGGTACAGGGTTAATCAGGATGGTCCGCGACGGGGCGCCCGCGACGGCTGGTACCGTGATTTTATCCAGACCGGTGGCCTTGTCGCGCACGGCACTCAGTACCGGTACCGTGGCAGGTACACCGCCGGAGCCAGTTTTCACCATCATCACCGACTGCCGTCCATTACTGTCCGTGGAGATAAAGCCGCGTACCGGCAGATCAACTGTTTTCATCCCGGGTTCGATTTTCACCTTACCCGTATTAAAAAGACTGACCTGAGCCGCCATCATATTAATATCGCGTCCCGGAACCTTGTCACTGCCCCCCCCTGCAGGCCGCGAGAAAAATATCGTCGATGCGGCAGCAACCATGGGACCCGCGGTGCTGGCAGCCGCCGTTCCGACCGCCCCTCGCCATAACGCGCCGGCAATCGAGCCTGCCCATTCACCCACAGCAGTCATTACTCCCGTGCCCGTTGCAGATAGTTGTATCCCGGCAGGTGCCCGGTTAAGCATCATCGCCGCCGGTGCCGTCAGCAGGGCGCTGGCTGATTTCACCATTTCCGGAGTGAACGCCGGCGTCTCCTGAATACCTGCTTTGCCAAACAGGTATTTACGGTTTTCCTCGGTTTTGATCGCCGCATCTATTCTGTTCCTGATATCTGTCTCAGCCAGTTGACGCTGATGTAGTGACTCAGGATTTAATACCTCTACAGAGGATATATACAGCGGGCTGGCTCCACTCCCTGCCGGGAATCTCACAATGACATCGTCATTTCTGGTAGAGGAGGTATAGCCGGCTGAACCATAAACCCCCTGTCCGCTAATAATTCCTCTGGCGTTTGGAACATAATTCTTGGGAAACATCCTGGAATCATTAATATAATCAGTAGTGAAAATAAGAGGTGGAAGCCCGGGCGCAATGGTTGCCTGATAAGTATTCTTCAGGAATCGGTCTGATTGTGGTGTCTTGTCCTTCACGAGACTGGCATCAACCACACGAACAGACATGGGTTTTCCTCCTGTCACCACCAGGTACTGATTCCCCCCGGATACCAGATCGGTCAGACGCCGCTGAACGTTCACTGTTCCTCCTGGTGCGGGTAACGCATTTACCGGCACATCTGTGACGGCATTTAAGGGCTGGATTGTCATTACGCGGGAAATTTTTTCCGGGTTCGGGGATTCTGGCTCCAGCCGGGCATAAGGTACAACGGCAGGCCTGGAGGGGTCAGGTAACCCCGAAATCAGTCCCCGGTCGAGAGTGGCCATGGCGGCAGACACGGGCTCCTGTTCCCGATAAGCTTCATAGAGACCGATGGTCCAGCCGGGCCAGTCACCCTCTTCTGTCAGTATATCCAGAACGACCCTTACCGGAACACCATATAAAAGGTAGCCCTGGTCAGAAGCCACGCCTGCCATATCGTAATCAGCCCAGCCGGGCCCTAAGGTTGATGGTGGCAGATAAGAAGTATCAGGAGGGGTATATCCATTTGACGGCCATACAGTCAGAATATCACCAGTCTGACTTCCCGTAGTGGGCGCGGCCCAACGCCCAGGACCGTCTTCATCAGCAGGAAACCATACATTACCCGGTAATGGTGGTACCCCACCGTTGAAATCATACTCATCCATGAATCAGCCCTCCCGACCCACACGTTCTTCCAGCGATGCCAGACGTTGTTCAAGCGACAGTCTGGCCTCCTTCTCCTGAACCAGCGCCTGACGTTCTTCCTTCAGTGCTTCAACCAGCAGGGCGACCACACCGTTGATATTGATACTACGCGCATCCGGCAGCACACTGCCGTCATTGAGCGTCAGCGTTGTCTGCGTCACGGCCTGCGGTAGCACGGCCTCCACTTCCTGGGCAATCACCCCGGCTTCGGGTTTCCCCTGTTTGAGGTAGGTGTACCCGCCGATACGGTCGAGTCTGTCCAGCGCATTATCGATTTTTTCGATGTCCGTTTTCATGCGGGAATCAGAGCTGCTGCTCCAGGCGCCGTTGGTGTAGGCATGGCCGTCGTTACGGAATTCGTACCAGCCCTGAGCGCCGCCATTGGCCACATGCAGCCCCAGAAAATGATGCTGTCCGATACGCTCCTGGTGATAAAAGTCGGCGGCTAAATCGCTCGCGCCCTGCAAATGAACACCGTTGGTTACTCTCTCAGTGCTGCTGATATTTTTGTTTCCCCCTGCCCAGAACCAGCCATCCGGATTACGTTTAATAAACTGTCCGGCATCCAGTTCAGCATTGGGGCGAAGACGCAACTCATGCCATTTACCGTGCCAGTCGCGGTAGGAAAGTATGCCGAAATCGTCACGACCGGCATTCACCCTGGCGCCCATCATCATTCTTGTGGTGACTTTACCTGTAGTGAAATCCGTGTACACGGGCGCGGCATCATAGGTCTGGCCGTTAATGAGCGGGTCAGGCCCGGTCAGGGAGGTGGAAATGCCGGCATTATGGGAAACGACAGCTCCGCCGGAGATATCCACGCCGTTTCGCAGTGAGACGCGACCGGTGGAGAGACTGAATGAAAAGGGGCGCAGGGTGTTCCACTGCCCGTCCTGAGACTGACCGGCAGCCGTGGTCAGGGCATAAAAGTCCCGGCCGTCATTACGCAGGATGACGCCGGTACTGCCGTTTGAGAGCCGGAACCCGTTCGCGGATTTCGATACTATTTCTCCATCGCTGACGACCCGCTTCCGCAGTGTGGTCAGGGATTTTAATTCGGTGATGTCGTCGTTGATGCCATTCAGTACCTGAGCATTTTTCTGTTGTTCAGCCATGGTGGTGTCCTTTTATGCTGATGATAGTGTGCGGTAATTCCCATAAATACTGTATGCATATACAGTATTTATTCACCGTACACCCTGCCTTGTGGCATGTCAACAGATGAGACGCATTCTTATTTATGTTCCTGTATGATGCTGGTTTTTGATGCGCGTCAGCGCATGGGAGGCGCAAAGCGCCGGAGACCCCCGCAGCGAAGCGAGGACGAAAAAAGCATTACGGCTTCAGCCGTAATAATCCCCTACCCTGTTAAGCCCAAAACAAACACGCTCAAAACGATACAGAAGCGGCTGTGCGCGGTCGGAGTGGTCACGACAAGGCGATAGCCGCAGTCGGGGCGTATCTCCGCGTTAGCGGGCCGTGAGGGCCGTTTACGAGCGTGTATACCAGAACCCAAAGCAAACTCACCCACAGCAACCACGAAATCTAGTTACAACATCCGCCATTTTGAAGCGATGCATTACCCCGGCCGTTGGCCGGGGTGGGGCGGCGCTTTTCAGGGCGGGCAGGTGTGCACTGGTGTTCTTGAAGCGTCAGCGGCGCTCGATGGTGGGTGGTGAGGTTTGCACGATGCTTTGTCTTTGTTGTCCTGAACCGAGGACAGCACAGGTGCGGTTCTTCGGGGATTTACTTGGATGATGTAACTAACTTTGCTTTTTGTCTGACTGGTCCGACGCATGGCGGCGGGAGGTGCTTATGTTCTGAGCGACGTGGACGCTTGCGGCCGCTGTAAGCGAAGGCCTCATAATTATTGAGTTATTCACAGAGCGGGCAAAGACAAAAGATCTCCCTGCTGTTTGTAATGCAGGGGATTATAAAGTGGGTTAAGACTGTTTTGCAGGTTTGTCATTTTCCTTTTGCCAAATCCTCTGTTTATTCGTTTGCGGGTTTTTGTGGATAAACGAAAACCTGGTGCGGACGTCACCGGCTATGCGTACTAAAACCAGCGATGGTCCACCGGCGGGAATGTCAGGTGGATAAAATCTAGGCAATTCCGAGGCTCCGGACAAACGCCAAAAGCCCCGGGCAGGGGCATAGAAAAAATGGCTGAAGGATATCTGTCAGGACGGCGGTGTCAGGGCCAGCTCCAGCTGATACAGGTTCTGAATGGCCAACTGCTGCAGCCGCTCCGATGTACACCAGTAAGCCTCATCTGCCGGCATGGTCTTCAGGATATGAAGCGACATTTCGTGAATCTGGCGCTCACGAGGATATCTGGCCAGGCGGTTTGCTCGTTTACGATCGGCGCCACGCTGACGACGGAACCTCAGTGCATCGAGAGTTTTTTGACGGTACCAGCGCTCACGTGCAGCACGCGCGGAGATCTCCTCATCTTCACGCAGAATCCCCTCCTCGATAAGACGACGACGCTCTTCGCTTTGCCGGAGCTTTTTCTGTTGCTCCGCTTCGAGCTTTTCCAGATCCACTCCCAGCATCTGAAACCCTAACGCGGTGATATAGATGTATTTAGGAAGCCAGGTACGGGATTCCCTGTCCCAGCTATTTTCTTCAGATACAGCCAGGACACCAAAACGGACCTGTTCGTCAATCAACCGGGACAGACGTGAGACTGTTACCTCTGTTTCCGGGATAACTTTTCCATGACTGTCTTTTTGGCTGATTTCTTTTGCCAGACGAGAAATACACATACCGACCGTCAGCTTGCCGGCATCACAGAAGCTGATCAGCACTGGCCAGATAGCATCCAGCAGACGTTGCTTTTCCGGCCGGAAGCCATACCGGCGGCCAGCTCGATGGCGTTCCCTGACGTACAGCGGATGAAGTGATACGTGCATACGCAGTCGTACCTCACCAGTGGTGCGATCTTTTTGAACAAGACGGTTATAGGCGTGCCCCAGCTGGCCACCCAGTTTTTTGTAATGCTCCGATCGAAACCAGGACGGGTTTTCACATTTGGGTTTTGTGGAGTGCTCGCCGCGACGGCGACGGGTAGGTTTCTTCTCCGGGGAAACCAGAAAAGATGCCACATGGCCATCCTCTACCCCCTTCCAGAAACGGACCTGTTCTTCCTTATCCAGCTGACTCCAGTGTTGCGGATTGTGCGAATTACTCATCTGCACTCTCCCTGCCGCTGCTTTTCGCGGCCAGACACTTCAGCCTGGCTTCGCTCAGAGAGAGTGGAAATACGCCAAGAAATTCGAACAGCTTAGGGGTGAGAAAAATCTCAGCGGTTGAATAGCTACTCGATGAGCAGGCAACAAATTTAAAATCTTTTTCCAGCGATTCCAGTGCCCTGACTGCCCGGCCAATGGACACTTCGCCAGAGAGAGATTGAGTTGCCAGTCCACACTCCGGGGCAATCTCTCTGAGTGAGCGCAGAACTTTATTTGACAGGGGATCATAATAAAAACACATCGCCATGAGCAACGCATTCATCGCTCTGCGGCGCAAAAATGGGGGTTTACGTTTTCGTATTCCGTCCCTTTGCGACATCGCGGATGCGATATCGAAACTGAAACTTTCAGTGAAACCATTGGCTTTTGCCATAAGTTTCAGCGAGAAAGGCCAAGGAGTGTAGTCCTGGGGAACCGTGAAAACAGGTTCAGGATTGTTTACCTGAACATACTTGCGTGGGCTTTGTTGGTTATGATCAGTCACCGCTTCCTGCGCTTATGTTGCACGGAAGGAGTGAGCACAGAAGGTATTGAACTTTTCTGAGCATGAATCTATACTCCCCACATAGAGCAACAACCTCTATGTAGTTTCTGAAGGCCCCGTTAATCTTTCGTCTCCGCCAAGAAATGAGAAGATTATCGGGGTTTTTGTCTTTCTGGTCCCGGGTAGACACCTCAGCAGAACCAGTTCCCTGCCACCTTGCGGCGTGGCCAGCCATCAAAATTCCTTAAACGATCAGTAATCTAGCACGCTTTAAATCAAAGTAAAGACTTTACTTAAGTAACCCCTGAGCTTTGAATTCCTTTTCGAGCAATTTTTCAACAAATTGGGCTTGTGTCATTCCATCACGGCTACAGAGCTCAATAAGAATATCTTTCAATGGGTTACGTACAAAGACTTTGATTTCTTTATGTGTGACACGCTTTCTGGCAACTGCTGCCATCTGTTTTTCAGAGTCGGACATTGGGCTACCTTTTCGATAGGCCCGCTTATTTTTAGAAGAGGAAGTCACTGCATTATCGTTCTGCGACATCTCAGCCTCATCAAGGATCTAAAAAAGGATCGTTTGCAGAGAATACTACAGAATATTTAAATCAGCGACTTACTTTAGGACGTAGCCCGCGTTGGCGCACGGTTTAAGTCCGGGGATCGTTTAGCGGTGTTAGTATGTCTGCTTCCAGTCCGTACCCTGTGACCAACGGGAGGACCAGTGCTGCAGATAGCGTTGGGCAACGGCTGGGTCATCCCACACAACAAGCACATTTTCTGAATTCGCGCGTTCAGCTGCTCGGGAATAATTGAACGAACCAATCTCCGTATTGCGGCCATCGGCGATAATGATTTTGTCATGCATGATCCTGTATGTATACACCGTCCGGACAGGAATGCCCGTGCTGATCAGCAGATTCAAGGCGGCACGGCTGGTCTTGTTGCGCTCTCCGGTATTGGCTTTATGGTCCAGAACGACCTTCACATCCACGCCCCGCTGCCTGGCTCTCACCAGCGCCACGGCCACATCCGGAGACGTGAAGGTATAACCCATCAGCCGGATTTCCTGTTGTGCCGTCGTGATGGTTTTCAGAACCAGCTGCAGGGCTGTTCCTTCTGGAGAAAAACCGGCCTCGATGCTCGCAGCATAAATGACCGGTACGGGTGCACATAAGCCCAGGCTTACCAGCCCGGGCAGACACCATCTGCGGATAGTAAGGTTTATTTTCACAGTATTTCCTTCACTGTTTTTGTGAAACGCCGGGATGGGGAAAACGGGCTTTTCCCCGCTCCGGGGGGGGGGACAACTCCGCCATGCGGAGGCGTCAGGTTTCTGTGGCCTGACAGAACCAGTAGCAGACTGGTCCGTCGCCGGTATCGTGGACAGAGTTCTGAAAATCGAATTGAAAAGAATTAAACCGACTGGCTCATCTTTCGTTCGGCCCGCAGCAGCTCCTTCATCATGCGCTCACTGGCGTACCGCGCTTCATCAGCAGTGACAGTAGCCGCGATATTTCCCTGCAGATCATACCGGGAGGCGCCCGCCCTCATCCGGGACAGATAACCCGCAGACCGGGTCAGGCTTTTCAGGCACTTAATCACCTGTTTATGCGACAGCGGCAGGTCACGCCTCGCGATATCGGCAAACAGCTGTTCACGCATCCCCGTGGCCAGCAGACGTGGCGAGTTACCGTCAAACAGCTGCGGCCAGAACGCCTTCAGGGTCATGATGGCCTGCTCGGGTGGCAGCAGACGAAGATAACGTGCTGGAGTTGAAGCCTTTGTTGCTTTGACTGGTTCGGGCGTATCTTTGCTTGTGGTGGCTTCAGCAGCCTTTTTCGCCTGCTCAAGTTTCTCTTTCTTCACCTTCCATGCAGGTGGAGTCGAGACAACCACCACTTTTTTGCGGCGAACGACACCCGGTGTGTTTGTGACATCAGCTCCTGCACTTTCCGCTGCAGGTTTCCGTTTCAGGCTCAGCACCGGGCGTTTTTCTTCTGCCATAACAATTGCCTATAATTTGATTCAGATAATTAGAACTAATATACCTGAAGGGCACCGCCCTTTCCTGCTCCTGAGAATTAAAGGGCGCGGGTTCCGTTTGTAACGCATTTAGACACTGTGTCCTTTCCCGGATGACCTGCGGGATTTTTTACATCGATACGACAATACCCAGCACCGCCAGGTGCACAGCATAGAACATCACGAAGAAATGCCGTGGCCAGAAACGTTTCACACCCTCCCCGACAGATGAACATACCATCAGCGTAAGCAGCGCAATCGCCAGCCCGGCCACCGATTCACTTACATCATTCATGTTCATCAGTAACACCATGATGGCCCACAACGCACCGTACCCCAGCCGTTCTGTCGCATGCTGTGCGCGACAGAGCAGCCAGCTGGCGGTGAGCATGCCCACCCCGGCCATGCCGTAGCTGCCGGCTGACAACGGCATCCAGGCAAGCAGAAGCCCGACAGCCGGGAGGGTGTAATACCAGGACGGCAGGCTGAACCACCGCAGCAGCTGACCGGTGACGGCAAAGGCAAACAGGATATTCCCCGTATACCACGGGTAACCGATAAGCATAAACGACACCTGGGCAACCAGCGCCCAGCCCCACAGTCTGTTCAGCTGTGACTGGCGTATTTCCGTATGCCGGGCCAGATTCATTCCCCACGCCAGACCAAAGAGTGGAAAACAGCCCCGTCCCAGCAGGCGCATGAGCTCATTATTGTGGGCCAGCAATAACCCGGTATGGTCGATGACCATCAGAACCAGCGCCACCATTTTAATCATATCCGTCTGCCCGGGAGTCCAGGTCAGGAGGACCTGCAGCCAGCGGTCAGCACCGCTGAGGCGCATTGTGTGTGTTGTCATCTTTATTCCCTTTTTATCCCTTACACCCTGCCGGGGCAGACAAGCCGCAGACGCGTCAGTCGCCCCCGAGGGTTTTCTCGCGATTCAAATCCCGGACCATATCCCGTTCCACCGCCTGAAGGCGCTCACGCTGGAGATGTTCTGAGGCCACCTGCTGAATAGCCGCCTCCTGGCGCCGTGTTTGCGGATCATCTGGCAGCGCCGTTTTCTCAGTGTCAGGCCGGTCACGCTCCAGCCCGCGAATGACGTCCCCGATAACCTCTTTCACCCGGTCCCCTGGATCTCCGGCTTTACGCGCCTCCCCGGCCACTTCCCGGGCAGTCTGTTCCGCCTGCTTTTCCATTTCCTGACGCTGAACTTCTTCCGAAGCCCGTTGCGCCAGCACCTCAGGCGGGAGCGGAATGTCAGTACCGGCATGAGAAAGTGATTCGGCCGGTACCGGATCAGCCCAGACACGTCCGCCGGTCATGGCCCCCGGGTTCCAGGGGCGATCGTCCCCGGTAAGCCTGACCACCACGCCGGTGTCCGGGTTGTCCCGGGCCAGCCTGACCCCCTCTCCCATATTCCCGGCCAGCAGACTTTCGCCGTTCCGGCTGTTCTGCAGCGCCACGAACCGGGCAGACACATCCCCCATAACGCGCCCTTCACCACCAATGGCCTCCAGGCGGCCATCCCTGTCCGTCAACGGACTGAGCCAGATCCCGGCTTCCTTACCGTTTTTATCGAATGCCGGCAGCGCCACATGTGGCTGCGGATACTTCTTACCGGGCGAGATGAATTTCCCCGGCGAACTCCCTCTGGCTAGACCGGACTGCTGTAGTGCCGCCCGGCCTGCAGCTATTTCATCCAGCGGCTTTGCCCGCCCGAACAACTGGCCGGCGTTTTTGATGGCGCGGTCGTTACGGGGTTCAAGGATGTCGTGCGCCGTCGCTTTTGAGGGTGATGACCGGATGGCATTAACCCATCCCTCGCGACTGTCGGTATACACCTGAACATGCTGTTTCATTCGGGACAGGCCCACATAGGCAGATTCGAAGCTGGCCATCCCTTTTCTGCCACCCGCCACGCCCTCCAGCGCTATCGCATACGTTTCACTGGCCCCCTGCGCACCATGCGCGGTGATGGCGTAAGCGAGGTCGATGTGCCGCTGCGCTTCATCCGCCTTCGGGTTCAGTGTGCGGGTTGCTTTGCCGTCAGATAGCGTGACACTGTCACCTGAAACGGACTGCACCTCCCATACGCTGTTGGCCACATAGCCACGTTCCGGGTCGCTCTTGCTGAAACGCATCCGGTCACCCTGTGACACGGTGATGGTCTCCTGGCGATAGAGCGTGACGCCCTCCGCGGAGGCCTCCCGGGGGGAGAGAAGGCGGGTGTTTCCCTCACTGTCCTTCAGTGAAATCAGCTGGTTTTTTTTATCGACGCTTTCGATTCGCTGGTAGGTATTATCGAGAAGGGCCACAGCGCCCTGATGCTCTGACCAGGTCGACAGTTTGCGCAATTCTCCGTCACGGATGTTACTTGTGACGAGTACCGGCACGGTGACTTCTTCCCTGCCGGTTTCGCCATTCTCCCGTCTTGCTTCATGAATCAGTCTGTTCAGCGCGCGGCGGTCTGTGTTCAGGTGCGTGATGATAAGCGTCTGCGCCTGCGCCTCCGGGGTGCGGCCGCTATAGTCTTTTACCAGCGCCCCGTACAACGTGGTGGGCTGACCTTCCGCCACGCTTTCTCCCTTGTCCAGCGCCTCCTGTATCGCCTTCTCCTGTGCGGGAGTGAATTCCACCACGGAATTTTCCGGTACCCAAGACCCGTCCTTTCTCGGCACCTGTTCAGGCGTGACCTGTTCAAGGGTGGACAGCGCACTGTTGACGTCCCGGTCAATCAGGCTGTAGACCGCCGGCCGCAGCTCCGGAACCTGGCGCACGATTTCTTTCATAATGGCGACGTCGGCGGCGCTGCGCTGCTGCATCAGCCTGAACGGCTGGCCTGGCGAGATGGACTGCAGCTGGTCGGTATCGCCACTGAGTACCGCGCGTCCTCCCCCGGCCGCAATCAGGCTCAGGGCTTTTGCTGTATCAGTCAGCCCCACCATCGAGCTCTCATCGAGCAGGAACAGCGTGTTGCTGAAATCCGGTGTCTGACCGTTACGCTGCAGCAGTTGCGTGTCATGGAGGAACGATGCGGTCGTCTGCGCCTCCACGCCAGCTCCCTGCATTTCACCCACAGCGCGGTGTGTCGGCCCCAGGCCGATGACGCGCGGCCGGGTCTCTTCCGGCAGAAGGCTGATGGCGCTCATCACTGCCCGGAACTGGGTCGTTTTCCCCACCCCGGCATATCCCTGAACCAGCGTGAACCGGTCCGGAGTTTCCAGTATCATCCGGGTCGCTGCGCGCTGCCCGCCGGTCAGGTCCGTCATCAGGCTGGCCGGTACGCGGTCCATCAGGGGCGTAACGGAATCTTTTCCTTCCAGCACCCGGGTCAGGACGCTTTTCTCGGCATCCCAGGTCTGACGGGAAATCAGCAGGTCATTGCCGTGGCCTGTTGAGATGGCCACGTTCAGCAGCTGCCCGGATTTAATTTGTTCCTGAATGGTCCTGTCGATATCTGTCATCGGGACTTTTTCGCCCCCGGCCTCCAGTGCCGTGGCCAGCAGTTGTGGCCGGGTAAAGGTCAGGTTCTGGCTTTCCAGCAGCGGAATGGAAAGGTGAACGGCCTGCTCCGCCGGGGTATGCAGTCCGGCTTTCTGCTGTGCAATAGCGGCATCGAGGTCAGCTTCTCCCGAGCGGGCCTTCAGCTGTTCAGATACCACACTGAAAGCGGTGTGACGCGCCAGCTTTTCTGTCGTGCGGGCCGTATCCTGTGCCGAGTACAGCCGGATGTGGCTCCCGCTCTGCGCCAGCTGGTTGAGTGTCGCGTTATCCAGCT
The DNA here is from genome assembly GCF_019890895.1 of Klebsiella sp. CTHL.F3a. NCBI lineage: Bacteria > Pseudomonadati > Pseudomonadota > Gammaproteobacteria > Enterobacterales > Enterobacteriaceae > Klebsiella > Klebsiella sp. CTHL.F3a. Next base: position 73,627 of record NZ_CP082361.1, read on the forward strand.
CACGCTGCGTCACTGAGGCAAAGACGGTCGCCGTCTCACTGACTGACCTGCCGGGGCTTTCCACCCAACCGTGCCCGATCTTGATACCATCGAACGGCGTACTTCCGACGGACAGCGACTGGGTGGTTTTCTGCCCCGGGCGCTGAACCGTCAGCTGCCCGGCCTCCGCTTTCAGTACCGTGACGCTTTCCCCGCCCTTCAGGCGCGTGTCGGGTATCTTACCGAGCACCGCCAGACGCTCGCCCTCAGCCACCTGCAATTTATCGGCCCGAAACAGCGTCCACTGGCTGTCGACAGCGGAAACTTTCAGGTCAAGGCGCTCGCCCTCCCGGTCTTTCAGGGTCAGCATGTTGCAGCTCGCCGTCACCCGGTCAATGACAAAGCGGTCATGTTTGCGGGTCTCCGGGTCCCACCGCTCCATCACCATCCCTTCCCGGTAATAATCGCGCACGCCCCGGCTCTTGCTGTCCAGCCAGACCGGCGTCAGAGCGGTCACCGTCATCTCCCGGTTGCCGAGTACCCCTTCATTTTTGAGAGTGTCACGGATAACGTTGTTGAGCACACTTTGCTCACGCGTCCCGCTGATTTGCGCCACACTTTCCTGCCCCTCGCGCACGCTGACGGCAAACTCCTCTGCCAGACGGCTGTAGCGTGCCCCTTTGTCCGGCTCGCTGATAATATCTGCCGTCGCCTGTTTTCCTCCCTGCCACCGGTAGGTATTCACACCACTTTCTTTCAGCACTGTCAGCGCGCTTCCGGTTCCGCTGCGTTTACCGCTGTCGGAGAGCAGGACCTGCACGTTATGACGCATCGCGCCATCGAGCAGGGAAATCGTCTCCTTCAGGCTCAGCTTCTCCGCCTGGTCCACAATGAGCGTCCCTCCCGGGATAAACGCCGTACCGTCCTGCAGTGCAGATTTGCCGGTTACGGTTTCTCCGGCCAGTCGCGCATCCCCGGCGAGAAAGTCCCTGGATCGGTTATCGGCAGCGATGATATGCACATCACGCCCCTGCTCCCGGGCCATCAGCGTCAGTTCGGCCACCCGCTCCCGCTGGCCTGCCGCGCCGCCCTGACCGGAGACAATACCCATTGTCGGCCGGTCCTGTGCCAGGACGCTGACCGCATCGCTGAACGGAGCCTGCCGCACCTCTGACGCATCCGGCGTGACAGAGACGTGGTTCTGACGCTGTACCTCCTGACTCAGCGCTTTCACGGAGAGCTCATCCAGAACGTGGATGTTTGAGGTGAACAGCCCCTTTTCCCGGTCGAGCGGGATAAGCTGCTCGCGCTCGATGGCCGCATCAATGCCCGTTCTGGCCAGCTCAAACACACCCGGCTTCGCCTCCAGCTGACCGACTGTGCGAGCCAGCAGGTCGGCATACGTAAACTGCACCTTGCGGTCGCTGAGACCTGCGATGGCCTTTGTCACCACATCCGTGATATCCGGACCGTCGGTTTTCACCGGCGCGGGGGGCGCACTGGACAGCGCTGCCGCACGGCCATCGGCGGCCTCACGGTAGCCCCGGATATCAAACCCGGTCTCCTTCAGAGTATTCATCCACTCCACCATCTTCTCTGCCGGATCGATGGCTTCCTTCGACTTGCGGGTATCGAGCGCGGCCACATCCCTTGACTTCAGGGACGCATCGGGTCCGGCTGCCTCCCTGAGCTCCTGACTGCGCGTGGAAAACGGCTCGACCGGGACATCTTTCATCTCCCACATGCCGTGTTTACCCACCACCTCTGTCTCATACCCGAGTTTTTCAACGAGAGGTTTAAACAACTCCCGGTAGATTTTCCCGAAGGCTATCTGGTTCGCGTACACATTCTCAATAAAGCCTGTTTTACCGACCGTATCGGTACCGAGAGACTGCCATTTGTCCCCGTTCTGCGTCGCATTGATAACGACGGCATGGGTGTGCAACTGCGGCTCCTGATTACGGTTTGTATCGTGGTTGAATTTCGCCACAATCAGGTTGCCGGTCAGTACGGTTTCGCTTTTACCGTCTGTCATGACCCGGGTCGCTGCAAGCATTTCAATCTGGCGAACAGCTTCCGTCACCGCCTGGTTGTGGGCATTGATGAGGCGCCTGTCTCCGCCCAGCATCGCCATCACCGACACGCTTTTGGGCGCCGAAAAGGTCAGGTCATAACCAGGCCTGTGCTTATTGGCGCCGTCCTGCATCCGGGTCAGGTCGCTGCCATCCGGCAGCTTTCCTTTCAGAAGCTCTGTGAACACAGCTTTGTCGACCGCTTTCCCGTCCAGACCCAGCGCTTCCGCCCCTTTGCCCTGCCAGCGCTCTTCCAGGCTGCCAATAACGTAGTAATTATCCTTGTCCATATAGTAATTACCGGCGCTCCCGGCCGATTTAACAGAGCCAATCGACATCATCAGAAGTTCCCTCCAATCTCGATATCATCCTGCTCATCGCGGCGATGGCTGTGGTTGATATTGACCTCTTCACGCCGCTGCATATCGCGCTGCGTCAGCTCATCAGCCAGCCACGCGTCGTAAGCCTGCATATCTTCAATTTCACCATCCTCGTTCATGCCGGCTGGCATCATTTCCTGTCCCACGTCTGCCGACTGCTGCGCCAGCTCCTGCTCTGTGCCCCCTGTGTGTGCAGTCACGCCGGCAACTGCAACTGAGGTACCGGTCGCAGAAGACGCTGGTTTAGTCCGAATTAAGGGAGCGGTCGTGATTCGCGTGTCCGAAACTTCAGGCCGCAGTGTTTCAGGCGACTTAACGGGATCTTCTGCTGCAGGCGTCTTCGCCGCCGACAGTGCTGTTACCGGCACCGGGGAGACTGTGCCTTCTGCTGGTTCCGGCTGTTTAACCGGCTCATGCTGCGCTCCGGCTTTACTGTCCTTGTCAGCCTGCTCTGCTTCTGGCGCATCCGGCGTAAACAGCATCCGGGCCAGACTACCTTCCGCCTCCCGCGCTGCCAGCAGGGCATTAAGTCTTGCATCCACCCGCGTATCGAACGTGCGCTGGATGAACCCTTCCGCCACTTTCGGGCGCGGTTTGTATTTGAGGGCCAGCTTCACGGCCGGATACGGGCCGGGCAGCGTGACGTAGCAGGACAGGTCCGGCAGCGTCTGAATATCAGAGTAGCTGACCAGAGTTTCACGCTCTTTTTCTTTCCCGGTCGACACACCATCACGAACCGGGTCCGCACCGTAGGAATACTGCTCGCTGGCCTTGAGGATTTCTTTCTCTCCAATCTCACCGGCAGCAAACTCGGCAATCTCTTTACTCGGGGAACGGAAAAACGCCCGGGTGTTCATGACGTCAAAAAGCGTGGCGGCGGGTTTCACGCCGTAGATATCTTCCAACTGGGCATAGGACTGGATACCGAACACGTAACAGCCGCCGAACTTACGGGCTTCCGGCAGGATTTCGACCAGGTCCGGCAGCTTGTGCAGCGTGGGCAGCTCATCGGCGAAAATCCACACACGGCGGTTGCGGTTCTCTCCCATAGCCAGCATGCCGCGGATGGCAATCGACAGCCACATCGAGATAACCGGCTTCAGGGAAGCATGGGTGTCAGCGTTGGAGGAAATAAACAACCAGCCATTGGGCTGGTCTTCACGCACACCGCGCATCCAGTTGCGGATGGTAAATGGCTCGCCATTCTTCTCAATGCCCTGCAGGTAGCGAATGGCCTTGACGTAGTTGGTGAGCACCGCACGGATACTGATGGCCGTTTTCTCAATCTTCTCCTCGACCAGGTTCGCCGCCGGCGTGTTCTGCAGATAGGCTCGCAACTTATCGATTTTGATGGACAGCATGGTATCAACCAGCTTCTCGTAGCTGCGGTCCTTGTCCTCACGCATCAGGTAGGCACCTTCGGCAAAGATGGTCCGACCGGAGCCCTGCCAGAACGGGTCCTCTTTGGTCCCCATCGGGATAAGGGTATTGGATATGTTGTCGAAATCCGGCAGCGTCAGACACTCTTTCCACAAATCCCAGGCCGCACAGCGCGAGTCCATCGGGTTAAGAATTTTATCCAGTGACGGATCGTAATAACTTTTGACGAACTCACAGGAGCGGTCGTAAATGATGGCCATATCGCCCCGGGCACGTACGTAGTTCAGCAGACGCCGTATCACTTCTGATTTACCGGAGCCTACGGTACCGTGGAGACAGAAGTTCTGAATTTCGGAGTTCAGCAATATCGGTAAGTCACCGATTTTAATATCCGAAGCCTGACCGTCACGCTTCATCTGACGGGCCACTTCTTTAGGCTTATCAGAAAGCTGGCGCCCGCCGGTATTCTCATCCTCACTCTGTTGTTTCCCCTGACGCCCTAATACCCAGCTGGCGACAAAGAACGTCACGATACAGATAACGAGAGAAACGACGGCGGCGAGAACAAAACTGGTCCACAGCTGCTCACCGCACCAGATGGTGTATTTATCGGCCAGAATTTGTTCTGAGGTATATTCCAGTGACTGACCGTAATACTGAATGGTGTAAACTGGCTGGGAGCGAATAATATCGCGCATGGGACCGAGCGTCGTACACCACCAGTATACGCAGCCGTTAACAAACGTCTGCCAGCTGAGCCGGTACATCAGCATCAACCCACACAATACCCAGAATAAAATAAACAGCACATAAAATATAATATTGGCAATCTGGCCAAACATGCGAAAGCGCATGTTGGCAATCTGACCGCCCTGGGTCATATCTTTGGCATTGAAACTCATGGCAATAATCCGTCAGTAAACCATTGAGGAAGGAATGCCGGATATCAGAAAAATATCCGGAAGAAGGTTATTACATCATTAGATAATTCCGCCGATGGCGGCAACGCCTCACAGGTGCACAAATAAATTGCGCACCCGCTCACCGTTTATGACAGGAATAGATAATATTAGTAAAAAACAGACCGTAGAGAGCGGCAATAAACTAACCGAAGATAAATTCTGGCTAGTTAAGTGCAAAGGTTTAGTTATTGCGATGACTTAACCTCTTTTCCCCTAACCGACTCAATAACAGACGTCAAAGTCGCTAATTGATAACGACCAAGGTCAATATTCATCACCATGACAGTCACTATCATACAAAAAAACGTTATAACACTAAAGGCTATTGCATTAAGATGGATGGATGAAAAATAAAACGCCAGACATGGAAATAGAATCAAGATAAAGACACCATAAGCCTTACATTTCCCTGACAAATAACTAAAGCATTTTGATTTTTTCCTGAATGACTGAGGCAACGAAAGAAAATGTGCGCGCGTATTAGCTATCAAAACAATAGAAAAAAAACCCATCGCCCCCGCAAAAACCATAGCAGCTATTCTCTCAAGACCAGAGGCATAGTCACTTAACCAATATGAAAGATAGGATGATAGTAAAAACCACAGCATGCATACCAGACCTGGCCAGATACAACGCCAGAATGAGGGAATCTCTAAATCCTGATGAGCCAAGATCTGTTTTAACTCTTCGATTTCACTTTGTATTATTTGATGGGTTAACATCCTATTCTCCCTATCTCTTTGATTTGTATTTTTCTAATTTATTTGCCTTATCCAACAGTTCTCTAGTTGTATCCACGCCTGGCAATTTAGTTTGATTTTCCTTCTTATCATTATAAGAGTTTTTAAAATCATTTTCTTTTGTTTTGTGGTCATTTTCCAGTTCAGCATTCTCTTTTCTCACCTCAACACCTTGCTGTTGTATGCCTTCACGGGATTCCTGATGTTGTTGGTTATTCTGCGCTATCATCCCATCTACTTTCTGACCCACATTATCCTTAATCCCCGCATCTCGTGTCATGGCCTCAATACTACCAGCATTATGTCCGTAGTCGCCCATTACAGAACCACGGTCACCACCACCAGACACGCTGGACATATTCTGGCCGATGCTTTCGCGCCCCTGTTGATAAGCACCGTCAACCTTTGGTTCAACCTGTGCTTTGACGAATTCACGTGCAAGTGCTTCACGTTGCGCAGCGACTTCTGGCGAACTTGTGTTGGTTAGAATGACCTCTGCACTCTGAGGAGAACGTTGCTGGACAAAGTTAGCAAACTGCTGAGTCAGGTTCTCGCTCATCTGCCCGCTCATGCTTTCTGTGCGGGATGCCATCTCACTGTATTCATGGCTAAGAGTCCGGCTATTCGTGTACTGGTCATAGCTGTTTTTGGCACTCGAAAGCGATGCCGCAAACTGGTCGACACGCGAGCTGGCATTATTATCGGTAATATTACCTGATGTGGTTGTCTTGCGGCTGGTAAAGTAATCAGATGCTTCTTTAAAATCGCTGGCAGCCTGACTACTGGTATCATGCCTACTGTCATGAGATGATCTTCCGGATTCATTCGTCGAGTCAGTAGAGCCACTTGAAGCACTCGCACCTAAACTTGCTTTCACCCCACCTTCAGCGGAGAATCCTGTTGCCCATTTACCCAGCTTCCCGGCCAGCTGTTCACCAGTACTCCATTTTGCATTACCATACATCTCACCTGATACAGACCCTTTCGTTGACTTATCCATCAACTGCTGGAATGACTCTTCATTGCTGATGTTATTGGCTTTAGCATTTGAAACAACGGCATTCCACATCTTGCTTCTGGCCATTGAGTCCTGCGATGACTCAGTATTATCGGCCCCTGTCGTTGTCGACGCGCTGTTCCCTTTATTTGAGCCGAACTGCTGCAGGCTATTCCAGGCACTTGTCACGCTGCTGTTATAGCCATGCAGCGCACTTTCGGCCTGCACATCCGACTCTCTGGCCATCTGCTGCTGCGCACTGGCTATCTGCCGACCGACGTTGATATCCACCGGCAGTTTTGACATTGCACCACCACTGTCCCAGACCATTGAGCCATCCCTGGTCTGCGTGCTCATTGCCCCGTTCCCCAGCTGCCGCGACATCTGCCCGAAGCTGGTCGAGCTGTTGGTGCCCCAGCTGTAGCCGCTGACGTTCTCCATCTGCATATTGGCAAACGAGTAATTGCCGTCCACGACACTGGATGAGGCCTGGGACGTCGAACTGAGTCCCGAGGAGGCAAAGTGGCTGTAGGCGCTGGAGAACCCGGCCCCCATACTTTTTATCATCGCCCAGCTGAGCGGCGGGATCATCATCGAGATATACCCGGCCGTGGTCGCAATATCTGAGTTCTTCAGTTGCACCTGTGAGAGCTCTGACAGGACGACCGGGACACCGTTCTGTTTTGCGTAGTATGCCATCGCGCTGTTCAGGATGGCATACAGTAACGGCCAGGACTGCAGCCATATGAGACCAAACGCATAATGTTTCAGGACCTGCAGCGTCATCATGTTGAACATCGCTGCCATAATCATTATCGGGAATAATCCAATCATGATACCCATGATGACAGTCTGTATCATGGGAAGAGCACGTAGTGCCTGATGTCCCATCGTGGCCTGGGCCAGACGCTGTTTCTCCAGCGACATGGTGTTGGCGATGTTCACCAGGCTGGCAGTATCGCCGCTGCGGGACGCGTAACTCTGGATGCCGTTGCGCAGCGCATTCATGGTGACGTTCTGGCGGATAATCTGCCCGGCACTCTGGCCTGAACTGTAGAAGTAGCTGTAACTGTCGCCTATCATCTGGCTGAACAGCAGGTCCGGATTCGGTTTCCCACCAAACAGCTGGCGCACATAATAACTCCAGGTTTTCCCGCCGGTCTGAGAGTCGAGTGCTAACGCTGACTTCAAATCACGTGAAGCCTCCAGACAGGTCTGGAACTTGTTGTTTTTATCGAATACCCCTCTCAGCGGGCTGGGATTAGAAAACACCAGTGTGTACGGATCGGACGAGTTCATCAGCTCTTCAAGGGTGTATTTGCCATTGAGAAAGATGTCACCCATCACGCAGTTCTGGACATAGTCGGAGAACAGCGTGGTGATTTCGGGGTTCTGCGAAACAAAATTCGTGCTTTTCGCCACCAGGTTTCCGCCGAACAACATCCCGGTCTTACTGTAGGTGACACTATCGGGCAGAGAGAAAATCATCTCATAGCTCTGCACCAGGGCGTTGCCCACACGCGTGGTCAGCGACGCCGGAATGGCCAGTCCAATCGGAACATTATCGATTTTGTAGACCTGGGACACGTTGCTGTAGTCAATTATCTGCACAGGCGTGCGGATCACGATCAGCATCGAGACCAGGGTCAGGGAAAACACCCAACCGACAAGCTCCATGATGTTGTGTTTTTTCACCCAGCTGACGGCAACTATCAGCACCGAGAAGGCAATGCACATTTTCTCGATGGTCGACCAGGTACCGGTCCCCATGAAAGCAGCGATGGCGTTCAGGTTGCCCCGCAGCCAGTCACCTCCGGCAATGGTATAGATTTCCTGCATCAGAGGCCCCCTCCGAAGTGATAGTTATTCTGATAGCGGGTCATCATGCGGGCAGAAACCTGCTGACGCATGTAACTCATTTGCCGGTCGACAACCAGTAACGCGTCCTGCTGAACCTGGACACGAGACTGGAAGGCGGCAATCTGCACACTCGCCTGATTCAGGTTTTCGAGGATTAAATCCATCGTCGACTGCGGATAGTTCCCGGTTGAGACCATCGCCCGGGCCTGCTGGATGAGCTCCTGAATGTACTGCAGCAGAATGTCGTAGCCGATATAGTCCGTCAGCTGATAGATGAGTGTGTTAGACACGCCGAGCATCTGCGGGTCGACAAGATATTTGAACACCGGGATGGTCGTGCTGGAGATAAAGCCTTTTTCCATTACCGTGAGCGGCTGGTCTGCAACGGCCTTATTCTGAATACTGCTCAGAAGAGCAGATATCTGGTTTTTCAGCGCCTTGTTTGCGGCTATGGTGACCGTCGCGTCTGCGACTACTTTGAGGCATTTTTCAGAATCGTTGCAGTGGTAGATTTTAGCCGTACCACCTTCCATCATGGCTTTAATCAGGTCCTGGTCTGTAGTGCGCGCCGGCAGTGGAGTAATTTCACTGTTCTCGCCAAAAATCAGCGTCCCGGTCAGCGTCATCACAAACTCTTTCAGCTCCTTATTGCCGTCAAAGAGCCGGTTTTTGGACAGGGCGTTCCACATGATGTTGATGTTCTTCATGACGCGCTCCTTGTCCTTATCGCTGGCTTTATCCTGCACCTTACCCATCTGCCCGCCGACCGAACAGCCCTGACGCGATGCCGCCCAGTCGGCAAAGATATTGCTCTCTCCCGCAATGTCCTGGCAGACCTTCTGCTGTGCCACCTGGGTACGGGGAAACAGGCCACCAACAATGCCCTGTGCGGCCTGGCACGAGCTGAGGTTCATGCTGTTAATGTCGCTGGCCATCTTCTGGAGGAAGTCTTTGGCCGTTTTGATTTCGGGTACCGTGGTCTGCAGGGCAAGATCAAAGAAGTACCCCGCGGCGTTGGACATGATTTGTTTTCCGAAGCGCTGCAGCTGCTCGCTGTTAATGAAACTGAATGAGCCCAGGTACGCATCGATGCCGCCGCAGCCGGCGTTGATATCCGGCAGAGTCATGCTGACCAGCTGGATAGTTTTCACCTGCGTTCTGGCATACAGCGAACCGCCGGAGGCGTAACCCGCCGCCTGCCCCTGCCAGACCTGTGGCTGGCTGGTATTGGACGCAAACCCGAGCTTATTGAAGAAGTTGTTCATGTCGCCGTTAACATCTGCGGCCGCCGTCAATGACACCCCTAACAACATCCCACAAAGCACCGATAATGGTTTACGGATGAACATCAGGCTCTCCTTCTTTCATTTTATTTTTCCGTCGAAGGTTGCGGTTTAAATATCGCTGGAAGCTTTTTTCAAAGGCATATTCAAACCAGAAAGCCAGTTCGGCCATCAGTACTCCCAGCAAAGCCGTTGCCAGACAACCAATGGAAAGTGAGAAAAGAATAAAGGGAACGAAATACATCAGGACATTCCACTGATTCATGACGTTCTTTGCCGACCCCATTTTTTCCGACGGGGTTAACAGCTCAGTGAACACATTGAAATAAGCATGGCTTCCCCACCACAGAAATAATCCGGCAAAACCAAACATAAAAGCGAGACAATAATAAACATCGAATCTCTTTTGCCGGGATAACTTCAGGCGTTTATTTCTTTCCAGTACGGGTATCGAAGAATATATTTTGTTGAGATTATCCATTATTCGGGTTCCCCATCATCTGAAATACCGTATCAACTCTGGCCATAAAGCCCTGCGCATCTGTGGCACCCTGCAGAATCGGGTACGCCGCCAGGGTGTTCACGTTGACCAGAAACGTGGTTGGCGTGGCCACCGGGATATTGGGGAAAAAAGTCTGCATCACGTCCGGGGGGACCGGCAGCGCCTCGGGAAATGCCTCATCGCCCTGCCCGTCGATGGTATAGGGGAAAACGGAGAAGCCGTACTGTCCGGCCAGCTGCTTCAGCACCGGGTCAAACTTATGGCAGTACGGACATTTCCCCTGCATGAACAGTACGACTTTCCAGTCGCGCAGGTCCACCTGCCTGCCGTTACTGAGCCGGAGCCAGCGAGGCTGGGTGGCAGGCATCACAGCTCGAGGAGCATCATCCTGCCGGGAGGCTGATGCCACACCGGAGATGCCCTGCGGGTCCCAGAGCGACTTCACCTCATCGAGCGTTCCCCCGAGCGCCATGCCGGAGAGGGCCAGGAGTAAAGTTGCTGTGGTTGCTGCTGTTTTAGTTGTGTTCTTCAGGCTGCTTTTCACGGGCTTTCTCCTCCTTTTCGGCTTCAGCAATGAGGGCATTGAGAATGCGGTACCCGCCGAAGATGACCATTCCTAATCCCAGAACTTCAGCGGCCTGCACGGCCATTTCAGGCTGTTTTCTGACAAGCCTGGCTATCAGGTGGAAAAACACTCCCACGGCCAGCACCCACATCCCGGTAATGTCTAAATCGGGAAAACGAATCTTTCGCATAACACACTCCTTAAAAATTGGGTCTGAAGTCGCTGGAGACATATAGGAACTGTTTCGCCAGGTCGTCCAGGCTGATAAAGCCGTAACTGAGGGGCTTAACCTGACCGCTTTTCGGGTTGACCAGCATCATTGCTGGGAAGAACTTCACGCCGAGCTGTGCGGCCTGCCCCTGGTCCGTCCGACTGTCGGGCAGCATGGGGTTAATGACACCGTCAACCGACACCGGTATCACGCTCAGGCCATAGGTTTCGCGGAAGTTTTTAATCACCTGGACCAGCTGGCCATCGATAGCTTCGCGCCCGCGGTAGAAGAACATCACGCCGTAGTGCTGTGCGAGGGTGGAGATAGCCTGACGCTGTTCGGCATAGTCGGCGGCCAGCTGGTTTTTTACCGTGCCGTTGTAATGGCTGTACTGCAGGTTGTAATCAAGCTCCGGGTTTTCCAGCATGGCCTTCTTCGCACTCATCGAGAACAGGCCTGCCTGCTGCGTCCAGTAGTTCTGCAACCGAAAGTACTTCACGAAATTCTCTGACGACGGATACAAAATGGCTTCATACAGCGAGCGTTTTGTGGCGCTCTGTAGTGCAGAGAGTTTCGCCAGAATATCCATGTGCGGTGGTGGGGCCGCCGGTACTCGCGGATTTTCTTCTTCACGGGGCTTCAGTTTCTCGTTGTACCACTGCCAGCCCGCGTCTTTTGCATAAGCCGGCATCAGGGTGCAGCAAAGGCACCCCGCCAGTATGGCGGCATGTATTTTTCGCATGGTAAATACCCTTTTATGAATTAGAGCGGCTGGCGTGACAGGTACTGATAAACACTGTATTTACTGAGAAGACGTATCGTTTTTCCTGCGTCATTTCGGGCTTCAAAGCGGTAACCACTGCAGTACAAAGGAAGTTTCTCCATTTCCAGAGACACCCGCTCCCCCTCTTTAACCACCCAGGCGGCCTGAGAAATTCGGTCACACTGAATCCCCCAGGCGCGGTTGGTGGCCATAAACGCATTAATCTGTTTATCCCGCCACAGGCTGTAAGACATGATGCTCACCAGAAAAGCGACAAATGCGGCGACAAACAGCATCACCATCCCGTACGATTTTTTCTCTTCCATCCCTGTTCCTTTATTTTCCCTTCTGTAAAAGCCTGGTCAGTGCCGAAAAAAACAGATAACTCATAAGTCCGGCACCACCCATGCAGAGAATGAAGATAACGCTCAGGACATAATCGCTGCCTGATGTTTCTTTGACGGCATCCCATGAAAAGTACAGCACCGGAGAAATAATAATTATCGTCAGCGCCAGTCTCAGCGAAAATTCGACGGCAGGATGTTTGTGAAAATTAACTTTCATTCTTTTCTCTCCCGTTATGAGTATTCCGCTTTACACCGTCAGTTTTGTGCAGCCCGATAACATAGAAGATGAGTGATGCTGCCCCCATCCCCATCGACTCAGACCAGCTCCGGGCAGACAGCACGGCAAACGCAACGGCAACAGCCGTCTGGCACGCCAGGGCACCCAGGAATATCAGAAGCAGACTGCGGCCTGATATACATAAGGCAATACTGGTCGGAATGAAAAGAAAGACCACAAGCAGAACAACGACCATGAATGACTCGGTCATTTAATCACCTTTGATATGTTATTAATAAGGAGTTACTTTGCTGAAGACTGCGTGAGAAGCTCTTTAATGCGTTGCTTAGTTTTATTTGCGAGGTCCTGATTACCCGGTATGTTCTGATTTTTCATCAGGTCATCATTGAAGTTAGTGAAATCAAGCTGGTCAAAGTTAATCCGCTCCATTTCCTCAATAGTGACGCCCCGGCAGTCGGGGCTTTTCGCGCCGCCAAACCCGATATGCAACTGGCCACTTCGCCCCTGCTGCTGCACAATCTGACCTAGTATTGAATCAAACTGGCAGTAGCTGCGTTTTTTCTCCAGACATACACCCAGGACTTTCTTTGAACAGAACTCCCCGATGCTGATCGTCAGCTTGTCGGTTTTCGCTTTGGCCAGCGCTTTCTCTTCGCTACTGCAGCGGGCCAGTCCCGCGTCCTGTCCCCAGCCACTGTCCTTGCAGCAGTTACTGAACCCCGCGGCGAACTTTTTGCAGTATTGTGCGTTGCCGGTGAAGGCCTTGACATCCACGCCATTCAGCTCAGCAATGTCCTTCCCCGCTGCGGCCAGCGCAGCAAGCTCTGATACTGCCTGAGCGAAATCGCTGTTCTTCCCGGAGACGGCCTTATCGCATTCTCCATCGAGGCAGAACACATCCCCGCCACATATCATCTGTTTCCCGCTCGTACGAGTCTCACAGGAGAACGTGGCGTATTCATGAAGGCAGGTTCCCTCTTCACTGGAGAACGCACACTGCCGTGATGACAGCGTGCAGGCTTTGTTATCCATCAGGGACTGGCAGGCACCAAAATCTGCAGGCTGGGTAATATACGTGTCCCTGTAAGCCCAGCACGCCTGATAAACCGGGTACGCTTTCCCATCCTGCCAGACTTCTTTCGTACTTCCCGGCTCAGTACATTCTGACGATGTTTTGTTTCCTTCATCTTTGTTAAAGGCGCAGTTCTCAACCCAGGTGATGTCAGGTTCCCATTCTTTCGAGGCGACCTGCATCGTGGCGCGGATGTTCAGGGTGATGTAACCGGAGCGGAGATTCCGGGCCAGCACGCCGGCAAAGTAGCTGACCTGGGATTTATCGTGCAGCTGGATGGTCATGATCTCTTCCTGCCCCTCCGTCACCTGATATCCGGCGCCGGACAGTGTTTTCCATTCCCGCCCCCCTTCAACATGGACAGAGCCGCCAAGGCCATACAGCGTTCTCGATTGCCCCGGAGGCGCATAATTCGGCAGACTGGTAATGAAATACTGTGCTTCTGCATGGATAAGCGTGCCCGTTACGCCGAAGGTGAAGCGGACTTTCACCTGGTCGCCCTCCTGCCAGGCATCCTTCAACGCCACGCTGTACACGTCTGTCGTCGTCGTATCGTTATAGTGACCGGTAATGGTCGCTGTCCGCATGCAGTACTGCTCAACCTGAAGGTCGCGCTCGCAGGTGTGGTTCGTGAATTCACTGCGGTTCACGACCTGTGCCGTACAGGCCTGGCCGGTATCCCCGACAATCGTATCCGCCCGGGATTCGATGTCTTTTGCAGACTGAATAAACGGTGCATCCGGTGAAATCAGGTCCGGAGGCCGGTTTGTGAACGATTCCGTAATGGTTTTACCGGTCTCGCCCTGGCTGAACTCAGAGGCCGAGTCACCTTTCAGGGAACTGTCTCCGCTGGCGGTGACACCGCCGTAGTATTTTGTCTGCTCCGGGCTGTCGGTATACCCGGGCAGGTTTTGCTCGCCGCTGAAGTCTTTCAGCGAGTCAATCCCGCTGCCCTGCACCTGCTTGGCAAAATCCGACCCGGCTTTATAATCGGTACCGCTGTCAGCACAGGCCGGTGATGCCAGCCAGATGAAGGCACTGAGGACAGAGGCGTGTATTGTCAGAATGAGCGGGAGTTCTTTCACCGGATACCTCCCAGCATTGTTCTGGCCGTCTGTGCGCAGTCACCTGTTTCCGCCACTTTCTCCAGCGCCTGTTTCAGGCGAATATTGCCGCGCACCACATCGAACCCCGTCTGACACCGGACCACCAGGGCCGGGACACTCCGGATGTTATACTGTGAGTACAGCGTCGGGTCGATTTGAACGCCATCGGTAACGCCATCCTTTACCAGCTGCAGCACCGCGTCAGTGGTGGTCTTCATATCGTTATTAATCAGTCCCCGCAGTGTTGCCGGAATATCGTACTGGCGGGTTTCATGCAGCATGCGCTTCAGTCCCTCTTCCGGTATCGAGAAGGAGACAAAATACAGCGCCCCTTCTGTCGGCTTTTCCTGATTAGCTGCTTTCTGCTGGCTCAGAAGATTATCGATAAACTGGCTGTCTGAACGGTTGAGGGGATTGCGCTTAATTTGCGCTTCCAGCTCCTGCTGCAGCTGTCTGTCCGGATGCTGGCGCAGCTGCTCGCTGAAATTCTCCTGCTGTTTCAGCCACGCGCGGTTTTCCTGCGTATTGATATTGTCAGCAGCTGAAGCCAACGCACAGAACATACTCAGCCCCCAGCCCAGCCCGGTGATGACTTTATTCATGTTTACCTCGTTCAAATAACAATATTACTGACGGGTTCTGTTTCCCTGACTAATACCATGCCCACGAGAACAAACTGCATAGTGTAAAAACAATCAGGCCAATGAAAGAAAATACCTGTTCTTTATTTTCAAGCATCAGTGACACCGTGAAGAACAATACAACCCCACAAAAATACACTCCCAACGGTGAACGCCCTGAAAAAATAAAATACTGAGCAAGGCACAGAATAAATATAACAGTAAGACAGAGACACAACGCAGTATTTTTCCATTCAGAACCGGAATGAAGTGTAATAATATCCCCTTCCCGTTCATACCGGGTAATCAGCTTTAAACAATCCCGGATATCCTTTAGAGCATCGATCATCAACTGAATCTCTGCTGTACTTTTTGTGTGTCGTCCTTCCTCTCTAACAACACTGAATTTTTCATCCCGCAACAGGCTGATAAAAAAATCCACCTGTCCCGGTGTAGGGTAATGGTTGTGGTTCAACATCCACTGTATGTCCGAGAGGTGGCATTGCATAACTCTTGTTTTACTCAGTCGGATAAATGGTTCTTCCGAGAGGCGAAGTAAAATGCCATTTAACCTCTCACGAACATAAGCGAATTCGTTTACAGGATCACAATCATACATGTATCATTTCCTTATCAGATCACTCATTGGCAGTGACGTATTGGGGAGAGTGCAGGATGACTGGGTTGCTTATCTTTTTAGTTTTGTTAACTGCAGCCCTTCGCTTTCGCTTCAAAGATAATCATTCTCTTTTCATAAAATTGAGAAGACCATTTCCTGCCGAACTTACTTTATTAATACTGTCTTCAGCGTTGTGCTTTACAGCACAGGAAACTTTCTGTTTATTCAGAGAGAATGTTTATCTTTTTTATTCTATGACATTCATGTCAGTTGTAGCCGTCTGGTTTGTTTCTTATCTTTTCTCGTCATCAATATTAAAAACCCCGATTACCGATATGGTGCTGACCCCCTGCCTGTCGAACCTCCGGATAGATATTAACCGTGGATATACAGAGGCCATGTCTCAACCAGGATCTTATGAAGACATCGCCGAGAAAACCGCAGCAGATATTAGCTACCTTTTGAGTAACATTCCCTGTAAGACCATCACATTCGAATCGCACCTATTAAGACAGGGACTACGCAAAGTCTTATGTAACAACATGAGTGAAAGAGGAATATCATTCACCGTTAAAGAAAGAATAACTCATCTTCCTGAAGCGATGGTTCTCAATCTGAGATACGGTGGTAAAACACGCTATCGTCTTTTCACCTACTGCAAGCACCCCAACGGATTCAAAGTGCATCGCAAAGGTGGCGCATTTAAAATTTATAACCATAAAACCCTTTGATAATTTCATCATCACGCAATCACATATAAATGATGGCATATAAAGGTATATAGCTGTACAGCGACCAGAAAAGCCCCACAGGATCTTTGATCCATAAGTTAACCACGACACCAACACCAAGAAACAACGCCATAATGACAGAACACACCAGAATCAGCCCCCCGCCACATAGCGCCAGCCGTAATACCAGGAATGCAGGGATAATCAGCAGAATGGACACTATAGTCGATGCACGCGAGGCCTCCCATCCCCGGTAAATCCAGCATGCTTTCAGCACACCGCTGACCTGCCCGAGCAAAGCATTCAGCCGTCCAAGCTCATGTGCCGTCGCTGATGACTGCCCATGAATCTCGGCCTCTCGCATTCTTGCAAGCCACAATATGGCATTCAGACGGTTGATCCCCCCCGGTCGAGGAATGATGCCATAACGCAGCCCGGCAGAGATTTTATCACATGCCTGAGAGGCGACGGATATACCCGGTATCGATGCCAGAGGTGCAGACTTCAGGGTCATACCGACTGTATGTATCGACGTTTTCACAAACGCATAGTCCTTCAACATGTTGCCTCCAGTCGTACTTATTCAGCGTGTCGACTCATATCCTTTCTGAGACGGGCGGCAATCTGTTCCCACTCTCTGTATTGCTCGACCGTAAGTACCTTTTTCACACTCAAAGTGACCCGGGATGTACGTGAAGAAGTCTCCTGAGACTGAGCCGGTTGGGTGTCACATGGTGTATGTTGCTCTTTCATGATTTATCCTCTTTTTCATGCTTATAAAAACACACAGTTGCGTTTACGCCACATCAGATAGCCGTAGTTCTTTCGTGAGTTAGGGGGATTTCGCCCCGCTTCCCAGCGCATCACGCTGCGCCCCACGGGATGGCACTGACCGCTGTCCGGGTACATGTTCACCATCTGATAGCGCCAGCGCTCTTTGGGGATAATCGGGGACGGATACTCATAGCAGACCGCCTTATCCTTGCCGATGCTCTCCATGATTTGTCCCTGCCGGTGAAGCTTGTACGCCATGCGCTCGCTGACCAGTAACGAGGACTGCAGAGGACTGGACTCGTTACTGACCCAGCCGCTGAACGGGTACATCGAACCCTGAGAGCCGGCGCACCAGAACAGAACATCCAGCGGCATACGAAAAGCGCTGGCCATCGCATCCGCAGCGCAGGCACCCTGCGCAATCGGGTTGGCAAACAGAATGGCTTCCGGATTCAGGATGGTGGTCAGACTGCTGTCCACCCAGGTCGGGTCAATCTCAGAGAGATACGCGATATCCATATCCCCCCCTTCCAGGCAGCCTGCTGACGTGATGATGTTCAGCCAGTAGGTCAGCGGGTACTTGTACCAGTGAACGTGATAGAAGGCTCCGTTCACCTGCTTGTCGTCTTTTTTCGCCGTTCCCATGCCGGTCTTGCCGAGGTTGATGCTGAATCCCCCCAGATTGACCATACAGCCCGGCGAACGGCTGACGTCCGTCATCGCCATGGGCTCCCAGTACCCAATGGCCAGACCGGGGCGAACAAACAGCGGTGGCGGAGCCGGACAAAGCTGCAGGGGACTGCCGGGATTGCTGGTATCAGGCTGGTCGCCTTTGCCAACCTGGACGCTGCCGAGCGACAGGGGAAAGATACAGCGCCAGCATACATCGGTGATCGGGTTAACGAATCGCCCCTCACAGGAAGGGTCAGCAGCCGCACTGAGGCTGTACCCCCACAATGTCAGGGCACACAGGAACAGAGTCAGGGTTCTCACAGAAACATCCTTATTTAACAGGGAAGGTCTCAATATTCAGCCGTTCACCTGACGGCGCCGGGGTGATACGCGCCGGCACCGTGGTCAGGCCAAAGCGCTGGCTCAGCACGCCGTTCTGGTCGAAATAAATCCGGCTGTCCAGCGCAGCTGAAGTCTCAGGGACGCTGCCCCGCACCAGGATAATCTTGCTCATCAGGGTTTCCGGGACCTGGCGTTTCATCCAGGCCACCTGGTCGGCATCATCCCCGTTAATGAAGTACAGAGTCTGCACAAACGGCACGGTTTTCAGGGGATTCACCACCTCCCCCTTTCGGGCAAACACCCGGCCCTCATTGTCCTTCAGGTCTTCGGTCAGACGGATACTGGGGTCAAACCAGCGCTGCTCGTACTTCTCAGCACGCTTAATCCCCTCCACCGGGACCGGACGCTGGCTGTTCTCAATGACACGCTGTTTAAACTCATCCATCGTCTGGTCCCACTTTCCTGTGGTCTGCAGCGTCTGCAGACGTTGCGTGATGAGCTGCAGCATGTCCTGTTCACGGACGGGCCATAAATCCCCCCAGGTACCGAGGTCAGCGGCCTGTGTCAGCGGCGACAAAAGACAGCTGGCGAGCAGGCAGCCTTTCAGTCGTATCATTGCTGTGCTCCTTTCATCCGATGGGCAATGTCGTGCTGGATGTTGCGGGTCACATCGGGCGCGCCCTGAACAACTGCGGGTGAAACCAGAATGACCACATGATGCTGCTGCTGATAATCCGCCAGGCTTTTCTCCAGCGCATCATTAAACCTGTCCGAGAGCGCTTTTGACTGAGCCTCCGTCAGTTGCTTCTGGCTGACGCTGTCCATAAAGCTGTCGAGCGTCTTTTTCATATCAAAGGCCACGACCCGCGGTGTGGTGTATTCCAGTACCACGCGCGAGAGAAAGACACTGGTCGCCAGAGTAAAAAGGATAAGGGCAAAGATGATCGACACCCGGCGGAAGTTGAGGGGCGTTGTTCTGGTTTGTTGTTCAGTGGTTTGTTCCATCAGGCTGCACTCCTTATGTTTTCACGTGCTATACGAGCCTCGAGTTCAGTCATTTCATCCGTAAAGTTCCGGCAGGCCAGTTCGTACACCGCATCGTGAATATCAATGCCCTCTTTTCTGCGGCTTTTGATGTACTCAAAATCTCCGCCGCTTGACGAGTACATTGCCCGGCTGAGCGGATCGACGAACAGACGATGCCAGGAGGTATGTGCTTCCACCTGCAGCATGAAGGAGGAAAACCACTGGTCTTTTGCGGAACCGAAACTGTTAATCATGTCCCGCTGCATCTGGGTGAACTGGTCAGGATACAGCTGGTTATATTTGGCAAACTCCTTGGCTGACTGCTTGAGGATAATTTTGTAAGAGGAGTTCCCCCAGGCGGCCCGGGCAGCACTGGATGCCGTGGGCGAGTCAAAATCCACAATATTCTGGGTGATGGTGATATATGAACCGAGGTGCCGGCGCGCCGTACGATACCCCTTCTCAATAAAGGTCCCGACTTTTTCATTTTTGAAGTCCAGCAGTCGCCAGCCCTCGTCAATGACGTTCAGTTTTTTCAGACTTCGCGGAGACTGATACATCCTGTTTTCGATGTAGATAATGAGCGAGAACATAACCGCAACGAGCAGTGACGGACGCGATTCGAGGCCTCCGAGTTCAAGGACTACCATTCGCGCATCATCATGCAGGGAAGGCTCATCAGAGTTGAAGTAGTCGCCGTATATCCCGTTCACCGTGTACTGGTCGAGCAGGATTATCATCTCATCGAGGCGGCTGCGGATGGTCGGTGAATCGGCATACTCCTCGCTGTCCTTTGCCGTTTTGAGGAAATCGACCACATCATCAACACGCGCTTTATTACGTTTGCTTAGCCAGGCCGCCTGTACCGCCTGCAGGAGCAGACCTTCATGGACCTCATCAAGGTTCCCGTTCGGGCTCGCCATCACTGACATCTGGTCGCGGATACGTTCAGCTGACAGGTCAAAATTGGCGTCATCAAGAACGTTGGCAAACGGGTTGAATTTCAGCGAGTCGCCGTCGAGGTAGACCCCGCCCATGTTTTCACACAGTGACTTATAGCCGTCGCCCATATCGAATATCCAGGCAAACCCGCCGGAGTCGAGCACGCTGCGAACCAGCGGCTGGATTAGACCTGTTTTACCCGCGCCGGAAGTCCCGCAGACGGCCATGTTGAAATTGGTGTTGTTCATTCCCTCGTAGAACAGGTCGATGAACGCCAGCTGGTTTCGGTAAGTTGGTGCAGGCAACCCTGCTGGCGCCAGTGGACTGTCGGCGACTACGGGTAACAGGTTGGCCACATTAAAGGTTTCAGCCCGTTTAACGACACCTGCCGACTGGAGCTCTTTGAACAGGCCTTCTCCTGATTTAAACGGCAGCATGGCCAGATAGTTTCGTAGATGGTGATAACGAGCAGGAAGTAGCTCGAAGCCTCCCTTGCGGTAGCTGTTGAGGATCTCCTGTTCGGTAGCCAGAGAGGCTTCTGCGTTATCGGGCGTATACGCGGTAATATTAAAGAAATAGGACACCAGGGAGGACTGGTTGGTCGCCAGCCGCTGGCGGATATCGCCCCACTCCTTTACCTCCTTTTCGACGGACGGGAAATATTTCGCATAGGAGGTTTTGCTCTTTTTCTCCAGATCCAGAAACTTCAGATTGGCTTCATTCTGGGTTTTAACCTGGTCTTCCACCATCAGCGTCAGCGTGATGACAAAAGGACATGAGATGGACAGTTCCGGGTTAAGCAGGTTGGCGTAGTTATCAGCACTGGTCCAGAGAAACGCGATTTCCGGGTCCCGTGCAAGATGATAGTTCGTCACTCTCGTGACCTTCTCATTGCCGTTCCGATCCAGCAGGCCTATTTTCAGGTGGTTTGCCGTCACCTGCATATCAAAGCTGTCGTCGACGCACTGATAATTCAGGTCCTGATACGGGTCCAGTTTATAGGGCTTACGATACATTTCACCCGGGTCAGGGTTAACCTGCTCGCGTACCATATCCACCAGGCCCTGAGCATCCAGGATCCGGGTAGGGATCTGCGCGCCCTGCAGGGAGGCCCGGATGATTTTTATCTGGTTTTCCAGCTCAACAATCTGGGCTTTAGAATTTTTCTTTCGGGGGACAGAGCAGGAGATAAAGACACGGTAGTTACGCAGTGTCAGTGGTAAATCCATTCCAGGAGGCAGAGAAAACTGTGTTTCTGCCGCCCGGAGATAGTAGGCACGGGTAATAGCATTAAATTTTTCCGCCTGTTTACCGCTCCAGCTGAATTCCCGTAATCCATACTCAATATCGTCCCCGACCAGTTTGCTGGAAACCAGACTGATAGTCACTGGTACATTACGGGGCAGCTTTGTACGCAGCAGGTTTTCCAGCGATGATACAATATGTGCGTTGGCGCCGGGTAAAGGTCGGGCTTCAAACATAAACCCGACCGTCTTGCTGTTGATAAAAAGCCCGGTCGCAGAGTCATAATCCTTGTAAGGCAGCACCCGGCTAAACTGCGGGAAATTCATACTGCCGAGCGTGTCGTTGGCTTTAGCTGATTCGTCAGGCAATTTCAGCGCAGATACCAGCGAGTTCACGGCCTGCGCGACGGTATCCATGAGGTTATTACTCATGCGAGCGTTCCTTAATGAGGGTGTTAAATAAGCATTGAAAAGATAAAATGGTGGATTATGAATATGTCAGAAAAAGCATTTTAATCGCCGTAGTAAAAAGTTAAAAAAGGTATAAAAAACAGCAATAGCGTGGAGATACCCATTTGCCCGATAAAAATAACGTCCCATAATAACGCCCCCTTCCATAAAAATATAAGAAACGTCACAATCAAGGCCACCAAATGAAAGGACACAATGCAGAATAAAAGGATGCCTAAGAACTCTCTGTCACCGATATCAACCCTAATGCAAAGAAGGTAAAACATCAAAAGGCTGCATATAATGAACACACCATCATATCGCACACTTTGAAAAAAAAGCTGACCATACCCATAAACAACGCCATTATCAGTAATGACGCCATTATAAGTAAACCTGATTGCAAGATAAATAAGCCAGTAGATAACAGGAACAAACAAAGACCCGTATTTTGTCGCTTTTTTTAATTTCATTTGTTTTTAGCCTTATACAATTCCCACTGACTGATATACTCATCATACTGAGAAACAGGCACATTAATGATGATGCCGGCACAGTCCAGTTTATTAACAGAATCGGTAAACGTGCCTGTCGGGATGTTTACCTCAAGCAACTTACAGTCGTTTTTCCAGTGTCTTCCTGCTTCGAGTTCATCCATCGTAAAGGAGTGAATGGAGATGACGAACATCCCGCAAAACCCAACCGACGCTATAAGTGCACTATATATAAATGTATCACCTCTGTTAACGCGCAGATTGAATTTTTCAGGGATAGCAACCATTGCCAGTGCACCGACAACACCAATAACAAAAAGAATCAGGCTTACCCCAATAAGCCATCCGAAATCATTCCCCGCAAGGTACGATCCTCTCATTGTCTTCCTCCGTTTATTGTTTCTATCGCACTGTTCAAAGGTTCGCGGGTTTTAACTTCAATGCACTCCCCTGTACTACTTCTATGGCCCCGGCCTCCGCGTGCTTCGATTGCCCGCAGCATTTTCAGGCAGACATCCGTATTGGGCATGGGTGTAACATTCCAGATCCCACCACCACTACTCTGCGTCATCAGCACCAGAAAAATAAAGGTATGCATACCTTACTGTCTCCATTTATAAATTAGCGGCCGAATAGTTCTTCGGTTAACTCTGCGATGGTTGATATTTTCTCATCACCATTTATCGCTCTGTCATAATCCGCCGCACTGACATTTTCAATAACGTCACCACACTGAAGCCGGTTTTGCGCAGGAGAGAGAACCCCCCTGTCAATATTCGATTCCAGCAACCGGCAGTCATTCTTCCAGTGATGAGAGATATCTTCTGGCATGGTATTACTATCAGATGAAAAAAGCAGGCAGTAACAGGCCAATGTAATTACCAGCGCCATCGACCACTTTATTAACTCAATCATAACTTTCCTGAGCATCCTTAATGTGTGGTTAAGTATAACTATTCACGCATAACTCTCTCCCAGCGTTCTTCATGGGTAATCTTTATTTTTTCCAGATGAGATTCCTTTCCCCCTGTACTTAACGGGAAGATAGCGGGTTATACCATCAGGACAGGCCCAGGCGTCTTTTTTCCCATTAAATCCTTGTTGAGCATCGAAAGCTGATATCTTGCAATTTGTTAATGTGTATTTAATATCATTTTTTCTAAACATAGTTTCTTTATAAGTATCCTCTGGTGACAAAATTCCAAGAGCAGTTATAAAATGAAGAATTAAAACCCCAGAAAACATGCAACTGCGTAATACTTTTCCCTCAAGCGACTTTGATGCAAAATATCCAACTATCGCCCCCATACCAATAGCGAGAGCAAAATAAAATATATAAAACGAATCAAGCTGAACAAGTTTATATGTAAATATTAAAACATCACTCATAATTAACTCTCATAATGAAGTATGCCCCGACACAAAGATACATGAGCGCCATACCTTTCTCTGAACACGCTACCGCCCATCCCTTTCAACGCAGAGGGCACTCGTTTTAAATCCGGTGTTCATTCAGTATTCACAGCGCCATTAACGGCGCTGTTGATTAGTTAATACGGGGCAGGCCCCATGCCGATGGTGTAACAACAAATACAACCGCTGTGGGTTGGTGATAGACGTCTTCAGAATCGATATACGGAGCTATCCACAGGGATGCCGTCTGTTCTCCCTTCCTGAGTGGGCGGGGATAATTGCCCGGCAGCGTCGCAGGTGAACGAAATGTCTGGCTGACCGGCGTGGCAGTGAGCGGTGCGGTCCGGTTGCTGGCGTTTTGTATCTGATGTGCTGTCGGTGTGCTCATTATGCCTGCCGGCTTCGCTGCCGCCGTTGACACAGAAGCCGTACCGGTTGCAGTGAGAGTCGGTTGCGGCGGCAGCGGGTAGGATACCTGCGACGACGTTCTGAAGTTGCCGTCAGCCAGTCGTGGCAACCCGACCGCAGCCGGCTTTGCGGAGGCGCTTTCCTCCCGGGCCTTCGCTTTCTCATTCGCCTGCTCCATCGTCATACAGGTATCCGATGTCGTGGCATTACATTCGAATTCCGTCTCTGTGCCCGCGCACCCGGTTAAGAGCAAAGCGCTGCCCAGAGGAATTAACAGCATTAATTCCTTCATGATATTTCCCGTCATTTTTCTGTTATTAATTCAGGCTCGCCCTGAACGTTGCCCGTAACCTGTGTCTTTGCCAGTTCTGTGAGAGGCGCGGGATTTAACCATGATTTTCTCCCTGAGCTTCTCCGCCTGGTGAGAACTGACGCGGGTCAAGCTTGCCCAGTTTTTTCAGCATCTCGTCAGTGTTAAACCCGTTCAGGTTACTGCCTGACTGCTGCGCTTCAGGCTGCGCTACCGGCTCCTGGTTCTGCGCCTGCTGTTGCCCGTTTTTTTCCGCTTCCAGCTCTTCGATAGTTTTCAGCTGGAAACCGTCCTGAAAGACCACCGTAACCTCATTGCCGGCACCAATTGGAATGACCGGGTGATACTGCTCGGCGCGTTTGATGTAATACTCGCTCAGCGTCTGCGCCGCTTTAGATGCACCGCCACCAATCCCCATCTTCAGTACGTCGCCAGCGCCGACTGTCGCCGTAGCGCCCAGCCCCACAGCCGGCTGAGAAGCACGCTCCATTCCCTGACCAATCCCGTCAACAAACCCGGCGCCCCATGCCCAGCCGAGGATTTTCCCGTTACGCATGACCACTTCACCTTTCACGCCGTTCTTGCCCATAAAGGACACATGCCCGGCTATCGGCTGGTCGATGGTTTTGTCGCCTTTGATGCAACTGATGTTCCGGGTACGAACGATGGCACGCTCACTGGAGACGTCCCCCCAGGCTTCGAGACCGACAAAGCAACCGGTCAGGTCATACGTTTTGCTGTTCGGCATCTCCACCCGACCCACAACACGCAGCTGCATCGGTACCGTGGATTCATTCCCTGTCACAGAAGCATTCGCGTCGGCCCCTTCAATCAGGATGCTCTTCGCGAAGCTGCCGGAAGGGATATAGGGCAGCTCCCGGCTTTTTTTGCCTTTGTAGTAGCTGAAGGTTTTACGCTGTATCTGGTTCGGTACCGGCACCGACTGGTAGCTGACCTGTGGCGGCGGGACCGTGCCATTGCCCGGATAGTATGCTGTCGGAGGCGGTACCGCGGCGCCGGACTGCGGCGGGTAAGCGGCAGGCTGCGGCTCGCCTTCCGGGCCGGGTGGAGGAGACGGCGGTGTTGGCGCAGGTTCACCGCCAGATACAACCGGCTTAACACCCAGCGCCTTCAGTTGCTCCTGCATGGCCACATTGTCATTGCTGAGTTTGTCGATACGGATCTGGTCAGCCGTGCGCGCCTTACTGAGCAGATCCACTTCTCCCTGCAAGGATGCAAAACGCTTGTTCAGATCAGACGCCGTCGCCTGCATCTCGGTCGTTGCATGCTGTTCCACTTTGCTGTTGAAACTGCTGTCGACTACCCCGGTCATATCTGGTGCGGGTTCACCCTGCACAGGGGCCTCTTCATCAGAACTCAGGTTCAGTTCTGACAGATACAGTCCGCCACCAACAGCAGCCGTGCCACCGACAAGAATGAGCCCCAGCCAGAGGTACTGTTTACGTTTAATCAGCGTATTAAAGTTCGCCATCAGCGACTTCCTCCTGCATCCGACGTCGTGACCCAGACCTGCATACGGCCACCGGCTGTCAGCAGACCTGCCGGCGTGCTGAGCATGACGGCACGCGTACCTGGCTGCCAGAAATCGCTTTCACGCACTATGCGGGGTGACAGGGAGACATTATCCAGACTGTAACGGACGACCTTCAGGTGATGACCGGTCCAGACTTTTTCTGCTGTGGCACGCAGGCCAGCAGATACCTGCAGCATCTCAGACGTGACAGGGACAGACTGATAGTCACCAGGAATACTGCCCTGGCGAACGGCACGGTTCAGGGAGACCAGCACAGATTCATACGGGTTTGACTCCTCCCAGGCTTTTGCCGGACCGGGAGTACCTGTGAGTTCGGTGACCAGCTGTATTGTGCGACCGACGCCCGCGCGAGGAACTGCGCGGATGGAAAAATTGAGCCCGCGTTCAGTTTCCACAATAAAAGTGAATGGCTTCTTGCTGACGGTCGCCAGAATGGCACCGCCGCTGTCGGTCTGCTCCTGGTTAGTAAGCCCCCCGTCGAGACTGTTAATCGCCGTTATACGGTCCCCGGGCACGGTGAAAAGATTCGGGTCAGTGTTGCTTACCGCAATGTTGGCCTGTCCGCCGTTCGTCAGAGGAACCACCGTCGGTGCAAGCGTACCGCTGAGGGAGGCAGACATAGCCGGTGTCATAAATAACAGGCAACCTGAAATAAATAACGGGTTAATTTTTTTCATTATTTATTTCTCCAAAACGCGCCAGCCAGCTGACACCATCGACACGACTGAACTGAATGACATAACTTTTGATTTCGCTGTAGGGCTTCGAGTCGCCAATCCAGGTTTTCAGCTCCCCCCTGACATCAACCCTGCTTTCCGCCGGATACGCACGGACAGACGTCATATAAAAAGTCGCATTGACATTATTTTCTTTTATTCGTTTTGCATCTTCAGCCAGCTGGACTTTCAGGCTGTTCTGTGAAGCAGGTAATACATACCGGAGCAATTGCTGATGCTGGGCATCAACTGTTTCCGGTGTGACGTTCAGACGAAGCGCAATAAAACTCAGGCCCAACTGTTCGAGATACGAGGCGTCAGTCTGATTCTGCGATACCGCAAAGGGCGCGCTGAATAACATCGGTGTAACCGCTACTTTCTGTTCTGTCTGGAGGCGATAGTTATTAATGCCCTGGATAATATTTGTGGTCAGACTGAGTGTCAGGACTGTCCCCAGACAGATATAACCCAGCGCAATGACGCGCGTGGTGCTTAGCCTGGCGCCATGTTCCATATGTTATTTCCCCGATAAATTATTTAATCCACTGCCGGAAACAGGAGTCCGGAACATCATGAAAGAAACCTTTAAGAAGGGAGGTTGGCAGATACCAGTAAATCAGGTCGCGTAGCCAGGAACTGCCCCGCCCTTTTTTCAATTTCTTGATACCCCAGAAAACCAGTGCCGCTGCAGCCATACCAAATATGAACTTGCTGGTCCAGAAACCCCAGCCGAGACAAATCACGGCCGGGATAAGTTCATCGAGATATAAACCAAACCAGCGGGACTGGTTAGTCAGTGTTTCCGGGAAACGGTATTTCTTTAATTCGTCTCCCATCATCACTTATTCCCTGTCAGTAACCGGCGACCGACATACCGATGGTGATAAAGGTGGAAATAATGGCGAAGCCGAACAGGAATTTCACGTTCTTGGTCATCATGTACATGATGCCACCCGCGATAACTTCTGCCAGAATCACCCACTTGACCACACTGGAAGACTTACCGAAGGTACCTTTGACTGTGGTATCACCAGACTTCATCAGATCAGTCGTGGTGGTAGCCATCGCAACTTCCGGAAAGAACGCCGCCACAGCAGCAACCGGCAGCGCAGCTTTAGCGACTTTCAGGGCTTTCTTTTTGTTGAAAACACGGGA
Organism: Klebsiella sp. CTHL.F3a; assembly: GCF_019890895.1. Taxonomy (NCBI): domain Bacteria; kingdom Pseudomonadati; phylum Pseudomonadota; class Gammaproteobacteria; order Enterobacterales; family Enterobacteriaceae; genus Klebsiella; species Klebsiella sp. CTHL.F3a. The sequence continues at coordinate 101,555 of NZ_CP082361.1, forward strand.
CAGAAAAGACGGCTTAGTTTCTTCAGAGACAGCAGTGCCCTGAACACTTAATACAGCATTCATATTTATTTCCTTTAAAAAGAATGGTTAGGTTATTACGATCATGTCACTTCAATTAATTTTTTATGTCTGCTTACCTCCTGGCTCAGTGATATCGGAATTATAAAAATCAGGAAATCTTTCAAGATGATCTTTCAAACGCAGATATGCCTCAGAAGTCTTACTTCTTCGACTCCTGTCTTTTGCTTTAATTAGACGACGATTAGTATCTTCATCTAACCTTAGAAGCACATGTTGTCCTGGCGCTGGTCGCGCGTTACTCCTAATCGCTCTTTCCAATCGTCCTCCAATGATTCACTTAATAAACCTTAATAAGTCTTACATTGACACAATAAAAAGTAAACTATTTACACAAAAACCATGAGTAAATTATTTTTACAAATAAAGAGTACGTTTCGTACTTTTAAGATTAACAAATCATTAACAGTGCGCTCTTAGCACTTCAATAACATTTTGAATAATCTTGCTGTAACTACAAGAATGCAATAAAGATAAAATAATATAGTCTCTATCAGGACAGTTTAATTCTTTCCTCATCTTATGAACAACGTTCTTAGATGTTTGTTCTTCCAGCCCTGTTATTTTTGAAATGGTTGAATGAGTGAACCCAACAGAATAAAGATTCAGAACAGCCCATTCAGAACTTGCCATATTTGCAACCTTTGCTAAATACTTTTCCATCCTTGAAGAAAATGCATCATACTTCCCCGAACGATCAATAACACTATTAACCTCATTTAGAAAAACCCATTTAGTGAAAACTTCATTATTCAAAGTGATACACTCTATAAATACTGTCCACACTTGCTTTTCAGCCTTTACATTTTTCACAAGGCAAGCTGTTCTTGATGTTAATGCTTTAAGCTCTGATTGAATCAACTCCATACCTGCATCGATGGAAATGGAGGAAAACCAAGATTTACGATCGCATTTTGTTAAAAAAACTTGATCAAAAAGAGGGCTGGAGTAGATTAATTGACCACAGGAATTGCGAATAAAAGAAGGACTCGACGAAATGTTAAGCATTTCGGCAACATTCTGAATGGATTCTGTTTGACGGCGTACAGCAATTTGACTACGATCCTTCGCACACATAGGCGCCTCCTCGAAAGGACACTATGGATAGTTGACGTCAGGGGGTACCAGCCCCGGGCGTCAACGCTTCAACAAATTTTATTACTTCACTGTAAGTATTCTATATTCCCTTATCGTCCATGTCACTTATAAAACCCAGATCATTCTTCTTTTTTATTGAATTTAAAAAGCAAGAAATATCGTAACTTCATTCTTTTTCATCTAGCTCTGGGAAAAATCTTTCCACAACTTCTTTAGCATCATCCTTTATGTTCATAACCATCGATTTGAAATCAAAACGTTCGTCGCCTTTTATGTGGGGACTGAGCGATTCCATCGCCAGTACTTTTGAAATTGCAAACTGAGTTTTTAACACATTTTCAAGTAATACCTTATTGAACTCAGTCTGGTTGAAGCCGGATTCTTTACGTTGCATCTGAGCCTCATAAACTCTCAACCCCAGTTCTAGAAGCATTGACGCAACACTTGAAAAGCTAACATCCTTTTCTTTCGCCCCTTCGGCTTTACGTTTTTCAACAATCATTTGGATTTTCTCAGCCACTTCATCGCTGGCATACGCTTGGACCCTGGCCATAAGCTTCCTTTATTAAAACCTGTTCAACTTACGATATTATTATCAGACGATAACGCGAGTCTAAATTAATTACAACTCTAAACTTAAGCCTAGAGTTTAAGCAACTTGTTTTACGACTCACACGGGAACTTAAGTTTAGAGTTAACTTGTCATAACATCTTGAAAATAAATAAATGAGTCGGATAAAACTTGTCACAGACTTACAGGTAACTTACGCATAAGTCATAGACAAGTTGCATTAACATAATAATGTATAACAAAGATTAATATCCATACAGCTAACTCATTGTTCTCAAATATCATTCTGCAAAATTTAAATTTTGCGTGGGGTGTGGTGATTTTGTGGTGAGGAGTGCATATTTGTTGAGTCTGGTTCTGGTCTGGGTTAACGTATTTACAGGAATCGGCCCGGAGGGAGTCTTTTGAGAAAAAAACTGGCGTTTGCTGCCCTGCTATTAATATCCACACCTGCATGGGCCACGGATTGTTTTGATATGGCGGGACGGGATTACCGGATAGATCCGGATCTGCTCCGGGCTATTTCATGGCAGGAATCAAAATGGGTGGTGGATGCCATCGGTAAAAATCCGGGAACAGGATACGGTGCCGGACTGATGCAAATCGATTCGCAGCACCATGCCAGACTGGCGGAGTTCGGTATTAAACCGGAACACCTTGTGACGGATGCCTGCCTGAATATTTATACCGGTGCGTATTATCTGGCACTGGCGTTTAAGAAGTGGGGCATCAACTGGGAGGCAGTCGGTGCCTACAACGCGGGATTCCGAAGAACGGACAGGCAGGCATCGCGACGTCTGGAGTATGCGAGAAAGATTGAAGCTTTCTACCGGGCCATCAAGGCAAATAAAAACACCGGGAAAACCCGGCCTGTTAAAAACGAAAGACCTCATGAATGAGGTCTTTTTTTTCAGATGTATGATTAATCAATCGCCCGCCAGATTAAATGCCGTTCGGGATGATGAATAATGCTGATATAATCTTTCAGCGCATCCTGACGGGAAACCAGATGTTTACAGACGCGGGCATATTCCGGCCCCATATCCGCCACCTGCCATGACAGCCAGTTCATTATCGTCAGCGTGGCAATAATCCCTGCGGCATCGGCGCTGACGTCACCGTCAAAATAATTTCCGGGGATGCGCATCCTGTAAGACTCTTTTCCTTCCGGTGCGATATACCCGGTCTGCGTGGTGATAAACTGAATGCGGCCCGGGGTAATATTCCCGCCGACACCCTGCGGAATAATCCAGTAAGACCAGAATCCGCCATCGTAATCCGAATGCTGGCGTAACCAGCTCGCCGCCATATTATCGGCTGACGGCGTAAAAAAGAGGACCGGGATAAAATCCAGACGCTCATCGCCATCGGTAACGGCATAACGCAGATATTTGTCTGTTTTAAATTGTTCGTCTGATTCACGAGTGGCGGTGTTGACGTTTATTGTGTGCATACTGAATGTCTCCTTTGCGGTTTATTAAATCGTTCGACTTCATCACTGAGCGGCAAAGGGCAATTTGCAGCCGACGGGGAGGAAATAAAGGGGCGCGAAGCGTTTATACACCCCTTTATTTTCGCCACGGCGGATGCTAAAAGCCGCCCTCCGCGAAAAGATGATGTCGGGCGATATAGCGCGGGGCTGAGCATGCACACAACCCGGAACGTCAATTCGGTCTTTATCGAATTCACGTTCCGGCCATCAGAGTGGCGTGTATTTATTGCCACGGTGAAAGCGGCGCATCCTGATAAGGATGCAGCAAGCGCGATGTTGAATTTGCGTCAGGATGGAAGCCCGCTGCCCGGAGGTTTACCGTAGGGCCGGGCAGAGACAGCTTGCTGGCTCTGTTCACGACAGCCGTGTCCCTTCAGGGACGACGCCCGGGCCGTTATATTTTTTATTCTTCACAAAAGATAAATACCAGAGGAGATAAACAGCAGGATGCCGGATGAAATATAAAAGTGACAAATAAATAATAATGAAGAAAGAAACCCGCGACGGACTGATACTGGCGGCGCGTAGCGCAGCCGGTATTATCCGGCACCGCAGGTGCGCGGCCTTTTTTCCGCAGTCGGGCAGGATATCCCCTGCCCTTCCGGTTATTTACGCAGCCTCCTGTATCCGGCGCATAAATTCCCGCATCGCCCTGAACCGGGTCAGGTCAGCCAACCTCTTTTCAAAGTCATTAAGGTAATACACCGGAGTGTATCTTACTCGCCGGAACTGCATCGTCAGCGTGTTACCCGTGACCACTTCGGCGGCTATCCCGAGCAGTGACAGCTGGATGAAGGCCATATCTGCCGCCACCGGATCGATATCGATGCAGCTGCCGAACATGTGCATGGAAGGGTTGATCTCCGCTTCAAGCAGGCACTCCGCATACGCAATCAGCATCCCGGCGGCACCACAGGCCGGGTCGCTGACCGTGGCTATCCCTTCCCGGCGGATAGTGTCCCTGACGCCCGGCATCAGCATCCGGGCCATCAGGCACTGGACCGAATAAGGGGTAAAATACTGCCCGCGAAAGTTATCACCGAGTTCAAGCTCCATAAAAATGGCGCCGAGGAAATCATGAAATTTCGCCTCCAGTGCGCACACCATCATGCAGAACATCTCCTGCATGTTCGCGATATCTGACGCATCGTATCGCGCACAAATTTTCCGGCAGTGGTCCATGCTCTCCGGCGTTCTGATGCGGACCATATCCAGTTCACTGGCGGCCAGTGACAGAAAATCACTGAACACCTCCCAGCGGCCCAGGTGGCGGCCCGTGTCTTTAAACACGCGGATAAAGCGGCTCCGGCTGTGCTGCTCACTCATCATTCGCTGAACAGAAGGCATCACTTCCGCGACCTGAGTCCTCACCTGAACGACAGGGGGATTGTCTGCGGTTTCTCTGACCATGTTGAACACATCGGCAAAACTCAGCTGTGACATACAATTATCTCCGCTGTTGCCGCCCCTTTCGGAGCGGCTCACCTGGTTAGTTACATGCGCGTTTGAGTTCAAGCGTGCGGAGTACCTGCCCGAAGGCGGTGTTGTTCATCGCCGGGATATGGACGCCGCGCCCCTTGCGAATGCTGCGGGCAATATGCCGTCCGAAGGCTTTCAGCGCCGGGTCAATCTCCCGCGCGGCGATGTCATCGCGCAGAATGCGCTGGTGACGGCGGGGCTTTACAGCCTCAGTGGAAGGTGAAAGAATAGTCAGGGTCATACAGACCTCCATATATCGTGTATGTGAAGCCGAAAAAATCGTTCCCGCGACTTTTACGGCGTGGATGAAGCAGGGTTTTCCCTGCTTTTTTCATTTCTGCTCCGGGTTAAATTCCTCCTTAATGCGCGTTTTAATTTGCGCATGGCTCAGGTTGCACACATCCCGCAGCCGGAAATATCTGGCTCCGCAGCGGGCATAAATCTCGGTCACGTCACCGCAGACCATTTCCTGCAGCATGAACGTCTCCCAGCCGCCGCTCTCACTCGTTGACCAGTTGAGCGGGTACATCAGGCCCAGCGCATCATGGAAGGCGTGAACGTCGATTTCAGCGGGCGCTTTCACCGCCGCTTTCTGGCGACTCAGCCAGTATTCGCGCTCCGCTTCGGCAGTAACCAGCATTCCCGGACGGGCTGAGGATTCGGTGAGGTGTAAGTGCATGGTTTTCTCCTTCGGGTTAAGGGATGGCTGCAACATGCCGCCATCCGGGGTTGCCTACTCGTTTGCCGCCAGTTCACTCATCAGCACATCACGGGCTTCCTGCGCGTGCTCTTCTTCGGCTAACGTCAGCAGATACCCGCGTTTTGCCGCCGCGCCCATGAACGCCGGGCGGTCTTTCAGCGGCAGCGCGTCCAGATAATCCAGCGCATCGCCCAGCACTCGTGCCTGATACAGCTCGTAGTGCAGCCCGCAGCAGCGCCCTGCTTCTTTCTCGATGCGCGCCAGCACCACATCGGCGCGGATAACATCGAACGGGTTAGCGGCGTGGATATTGCGCACAAAGCCATCAGTACGCAGAACGGACGATATGGAATGGACGATGCGGGTATTCATGAGTGTTTTCCTTTTTCTGACTTTGAGGTTTTAAAACCATCACCCGTTGAGTTGCCGGGGCCGCGGTTTTGACGTTTTGCGGGGACCTGCTGCTCTGCTCCGCTGGTTGTTACCTTCACCCGTTTGAGAGCCGTTCGCCGCAAGGGCGTCAACGAGCACCGGCGATGGCAGATGTCCAGGGCGCGGTTTACCGCGTGCCATTTACCCTGGACGGCTGACAGCGACTGTGCTTGTCTCAGCCCCGGCGAAAGGACTCAAACGGGTGAAACGGCACCAGGTAAGGAAAGAGCAGGAACCCGCCGCAACGTCGGAGAAGCGGCAGCGAAAACGGCGTTGCCCCTTACAGCCCGGCGGCCGTTGGTCTTCGCCGGGATGCAGGGAGCGCAGGAAACGGCGCGACAGAGGCGGCGCATCCGGAACGGATGCTGCAAACCTGCCGTTGACGTCAGACATCAGACACTAGCGACAGCCCGAAACCGCGAGCGGGTTCGGCGAAGCTTACCGCGTCCTTTCGTGGTTAGCGGAGTGTGGCTCGACGACCGGGCGCGCAGCGGTCGGGAGCCGAAGGTGTCCGTGCGACAGAATGTCGTTTAACATATTGTTTTACATTGATAAAAACAGCCATTCCATTGGCTGTAGCCTACCGGTACAGGCGTTGCTGGCAACGGCGAGGTCTGAAGCTTCCGGGACAACGAGATCGGGCGTCAGCCCGGGGAGATTCCCGTGAGGAACGCTCCTTTGCTGCAAGCATCACGGGCTGCTGGAGAATGAAGTTAACCCCCTGATAGCAACGTTCATGCAGAAACGGGGGCTTACGCTGTCTGAGGAAAAAACCGCGATAACGCACATAGGTACACGAAACAGGGATGGCAACGCGTTATCAGCATCTTCCAGGATCTCAGGTAACTGAATCTGTAGCTGCTGGATCCCTCGGGGAACGACGATGCCAAATTCAGCCAGTAGCCCCCGAATTTGATTCGCCTGAGCGGTCCGTTGTTTGATAAAGCTCTGACGGCTCCGGTGAAGTGCGAGTACAGCCTGCTGCTCAGGGGTCTTAACCGGCACGAACCTCATGTTGGGTCGCGTGACGGTTTCGCAAATAGCCTCTGCGTCTGCGGCATCATGCTTATTGGTTTTGACATAAGGCTTGACAAACTGAGGAGCCATCAGTTTGATGTTATGGCCCATCGATATGAGTTTACCGGCCCAAAAGTGAGCAGAAGCACAGGCTTCCATGCCGATTAAACATGGGGGAATGTTGGCAAAAAAAGAAAGCATTTTTGCGCGTTTGAATTGCTTGTTGAACAAGCGTTTGCCGTGCTCGTCAACTCCGTGGATCTGAAAAACCTCTTTTGCTAAATCGATGCCGATAGTCTTAACGTTCATGATGGACGCTCCGCTCAAGTGGTGAAGATTTATCGTCTCACTGTGGCGCAGGGTATAGGGGGCGACCATTCCATTAACAAAGACATTTCACACTAGAAATATCCTGACAACTGAATAATAATCGCCGACCAATTGGCCAGCAGCGAAGACTGAGGGCACAGGACCGTTGTATATTTCAGTACTTTTATTTACCTTCCGGGACTCGATCTTATGGCCGATAAAGGCAAGGATCTCGCAGCGTTATATCTTTCCGAACGTAAACGTCTGGAGCGCCAGATAGACCGCAAAGTGGGCTGTCACAGCACGGCCAGCGATCTGGTGCAGGATATTTTTCTGCGGCTTTGGGAAAAAGCCATCGAGTGGAAAGGAGATTCCGCTTCCTATTTAAGCCGATGCGCGCGCAACGCCGCCATCGATCATCTGCGTGCCGAGAAAACCCGCGAAGCGTATTTGAAGAGCGAACTGCCAGACCCGTTTTATGCATCTCCCCTATCGCCACAGGAAATCCTTACCGCTGAGCAGAATTTCCGACATATCGAAGAGGTACTGGCCTCTCTGCCGGAAAAAACACGCCATATCTTTCTTCTGAACAGGATCCACGGGCGCAGTTTTTCTGAAATCGCCGGTGTGATGGGGATATCATCGCGTGCGGTGGCAAAGCATATGGCACGGGCGATCTCAGCATGCGAAGGCGCATCCGCGAATGGAGTGAAAAATGTCGATTAAACCGGTTGCTGATGATGCTGAAGTCCGTGCAGAAGCACGTCGCTGGTTTCTGGCTATGCAAAACAGTCCGTCACGTCGCCAGAAAGCCTCCTGCAATAAGTGGCGTGATGCGCATGCGGCGCATGAAGAAGCCTGGCAGACGATTGAGTCCGTCTGGCAAGAGATCGCCGCCCCGGTCCAGCAACTGGCGGAAAAAGAGGCCAACGTGCTGTCTGACTATCTGGCGGCGATGGACAAAAACCGGGCGCGAAAGGTGAGACGTCGCCACGCTGGCTCGGTCGCTGCGTTGTGCATGATGCTGGCCGGACTGTGGCTGCAAAATCCATCGTGGATACAGAATTTATCTGCAGATCAAGTGGCAGCAAAAGGTGAGCGGCGTGAGGTGCGGCTCGCCGACGGCTCGAAAGTGCTGTTGGATGCCGACAGTGCCTTAGGTGTCGATTTCACTCCGGAAGCTCGCCGTATTCATCTGCTGCGTGGCGGGGCTTTTTTTGATGTGGTTCCTTCAAAAACGCCGTTTATTGTTGATACCCACGCGGGTAGCGTTCGCGTACTGGGCACGCAGTTTGACGTGCGCTTGCAGGAGGGCAGTGGTGTGGTGACGCTGGCGCGCGGTAGCGTCGCAGTCAGCAGCAAAGGCCAGCCGCAACCAACAATGATTAAACCCGGGCAACAAGTGGCGTTTAGCCCGCAGGGGGTTGCTGCCCCGGTCAGCATTAACGTTGAGGATGCGATGGCGTGGCACGGCGGTCGCTATATTTTCTATCGTGCGCGACTGGGAGATGTGATGCGCGAGTTGGAACGCTATCGACCGGGCCGGGTGGTGATTCCCTCTTCTGCGCTGGCGGATCAGCGGGTCACCGGCAGTTTCTCCCTTGCTGACACCGACAAATCGCTGGATTCGTTACAAGCCAGTATCGGCTTCCGCATTCGGAAAGTGACCAATTACCTGGTCATTATCACGAAATAAACTTTTTTATTTACAGTTGGTTATGATTTTCTTTTAAAAATTTTCTTTTTCAGGTTCAGTGGTGCACCTTCTGATTCGTGATCGTAGTGATAGTCAAAATGATAATAAATATCATTTTCTTTTAATTGCTGGCGTCTTATCAGATATGGGGCACGTTAATGAACCACAACAAAGTTCGTCGCGCAGGCTATGCATTGGCCTCGGTACTGCTGGCAGGTGTAACGGGTATGGCGATGTCTGCCTTACAGCAACCTCAGGTACCACAGTTCAGTTTTATTATTCCAGCAAAGTCGGTCACTCAGGCCGTCAATGACATTGGCAGGATTGCCGGTCTTTCCGTGGTGTTTCGCGAAGACACCGCTATTGAGATAACCGGCAAACCGGTTCAGGGGCTGATGAGCGTCGAGCAGGCGCTGACCACTCTGCTGAGTGACAGCGGGCTGGGCTACCGCTTCAGTAACGACAGCACCGTACAGATTTTTCAGTTGCCAGCGCGCCCGGCGGCGAATGCCAGCACCATGGTTGTCATCGCCCCGGATAACGGCAGGTTAGGGCCGGTGAATGGCTATGTTGCCAGCAACAGCACCGTCGGGACCAAAACCAACACGCCACTGATGAATAACCCGCAGTCGGTTAGTGTGATCACCCGCGATCAGGTGGATGTGCAGGGGGCTCAGAGCCTGACCCAGACGCTGCGCTATTCGGCTGGGGTCTCAGCGGAAGTTCGCGGATCAGCATCACGCTACGATCTGCCTTATATTCGTGGCTTTGGATCGCCAACCGACAGCAACCTGTATCTTGATGGCCTGCGCTTACTGCGCGGAGGCGGTTACGTGATCCCGCAGGTTGAAACCTTTGGCATTGAGCGCATTGAGTTTCTCAGGGGGCCTTCGTCGGCGCTGTACGGCGGGGTGAATCCCGGCGGATTGATTAATGCGGTATCTAAAGTCCCTTCCAGCGCAGCACAGAACTCGGTGGAACTCCTCTACGGTAGTCACAAGCGCATGCAACTGGGGTTGGATTCTACCGGGCCGCTGGTCGACGATAATTCCCTACTGTACCGGATCATTGTCCTCGGTCGGCAATCGAATACCCAAGTGGTGAATACGAAAGAAGAACGGCTGTTCGTTGCGCCATCGCTAACCTGGATACCCGATGTCGATACATCTTTTACCCTCAGTATGAGTTATCAGCGCGATCCTGAAGGGGGCTACTACGGCGTTCTGCCGACAGTTGGTAGCCTGTGGTCCAGCCCGGCCGGACAGATCGCACGTAGTTTTAACGATGGCGATCCGGAGTATGATGAGTTCAGCCGCTCACAAACGGCGGTGGGTTATCAGTTTGAACACCGTTTTAACGACACCTGGACGGTGCGCCACAATCTGCGTTACCTCGATTTGACCACCGTGACCAAAAGCGTCGGCACCGCCGGGCTTGCCGCAGACGGGCACACCATTTCCCGCTACGCGCTGGGCACCGATGAATCACTGCGCGGGTTGACCTCCGATCTGCAACTGCAAGCAGAGTTTGATAGCGGGCTCTTCTCCCATACCGCCGTGGCTGGATTTGACTACCAGGAATCCTCGTGGCGGCAGATCCGTGACTATGGCGCGGCACCGTCGATTGACTACCTCAACCCGGTTTACGGCGTAGCGACCAATCTGCGGTTGGCGCGGATCACCAATCAGAAACAGCACATCACCCAGGCCGGGTATTATCTGCAGGATCAAATCGATCTGGATAACTGGACGTTGGTGGCGGGCGGTCGCTACGATACCGTGCGGACCCGTATCGATAATCATCTCAGCGCCTCGCACGACGTTCAGAATGATGACGCGATAAGCGGCAAGATTGGCCTGATTTACAACTTCGATAACGGCGTTGCACCGTACGTCAGCTACTCCACCTCGTTCCTGCCAGTGACTGGCACGGGCAGCAACGGCAATGCCTTTAAGCCCAATACAGCGCAGCAGCGTGAGCTTGGCGTAAAGTATCAGCCGACCGGTCTGGATGCACTCTTTACCCTCGCATGGTTCGATATTACCCAGAAAAATGTGGTGACTTACGCTAATGCGCTCACCTCATATCAGACCGGGGAACAGCGCTCGCGCGGGCTGGAGTTTGAAAGCAAAATGGCGGTAACCGACAGCATCAATGTGACCGGTGCTTTCACCTATACCAAAGCGGAAGTCACCAGAAGCCTGGCGGCTGATGCTGGTCAGCGGCCAATAGGCATCCCGGATTACACAGCTTCGTTGTGGGCTGATTATACCTTCCGTAGCGGCCTGATGCAGGGGCTGACCGTCGGTGGCGGCGGGCGATATGTAGGGGAAACGGTGGGGGGCTATTCACCGAACGTCTATAGCGCCAGTGCCGTCCGCCTGGATGCGCCGGGCTATACGGTGTTTGATTCGTCGATCGGCTACGACTTCGGCAAGCGGTTTGGCAACCTTATCGGCTTAAGTACCCGCCTGAGCGTCAACAATCTGTTTGATAAAAGCTATGTCACCTGCCTTTCCAACAATTTCTGTAACTACGGTAACGAGCGCGTGGTGAACGTGTCCGTGAACTATCGCTGGTGAAACCGATGAGCGTCATGGAGCAAAATACACATCGGGTGCCCACTGGCGGTGGCCAACTGGCGGTACTGCTGGCAATCAGTGCGCTGTATATCGGCTTCGGTATGACTATGGGACTGTTCCAGGGGGGATTCCCGGCCATTATGCGAGCGCAGGGGATGCGTCTGGAGGCGGTAGGCTGGTTGTATGCGCTTTATCTGCCATTGGGCGTGGCGTTTCTGTGGTCACCGCTGGTCGATCGCTGGCGGCCACCGTTTCTGGCGGTGGAGCTGGCGTGGATTGTACCGATGCAGCTGGCTTCCGCGCTGGTAGTCGCCGCAGTGGCGTTGATGCAGGGGGCCGATATGCGGCTGCTGTTTGCTATGGGGCTGTTTGTCGCCTTCGCGATGGCGACGATGGATATTGCGCTGGACGCGCTGGCGGTGGAGCGGATCGAAAGCGCCTGGCGACCGCGTGCGGCGGCCTGTAAGCTGGCGGCACTTTCCATCGGCGCGATGATCGGCGGCGGTGCATTTGTGGCGATGTTCCAGCGCTTTGGCTGGGCAACCATCTTCCTGTGTTATGCCGCCAGTCTGTTGCTGCTGATCGTGCCGATGTTGCTGGTCAGCAAAACGACGTCGGGTGCGGTTCAGCTATCCGCCTTGCCGCAACAGCAAGCCAGCCTGCGCCGACTGATACGCAATCCGCTGCAGCGCAGGCGGCTGGTGCTGCTGACGTTGACCTGCTGCGTGATCTTCCCGCTATCGGCGCTTAACCGCCTGATGTTGATCGATATGCAGGTGTCGATGGAGGTGATCGGCGGGGTGGTTGGTACGCTGGGGCCGGTCACCATGCTGATTACCGCCGGGATCGCCGCGCCGATAATGCACCGTTTCGGTTTACGGCGGGCGATCTGGTTGTTTACCACACTGGGGATCTTCGCCCTGGCGGCGATGGCGGTGGGCTATCAGCTGGCGCTGCCGTGGCTGGCGATAACCGGGGCGGTCACTATGGGCGCGGCGGTCGGAGGCGTTTATGTTGTGCTCAGTGCCCGTATTCTCGGCTGGTCCCGTGGGGAGCAGCCCGCGACCGACTATGCCACTTTTTATGGCGTCGGCCGCTTTGTCAGCACGCTAGCCACCATCGGCTTTGCGCAGATGGTGTCGCTGATAAACTGGCCGCTGTTTTACCTGTGCGGTGTGCTGGCGCTGCTAGCCGTGGTGGCATTATTGCGCAGTTCCGTGTAGAAAAGGAAACCGAACATGAGTGACAAGCGTGTTTATACCGGTACAGAGCCGGATGCCGAAATTTTTGATATCAGCCACTGGCCGATCGTCTTTATCCGCTTTCCGCAGTTGGGTATGCCGGACAGAACCCATCGCCTGCTAAACGGCCTGACCGATTTTCTGTTGCAGCAACAGCGGGTGGTGTTTGTCTGGATACCGGCGCGGCACGGGCACGAGCGCGAACCCCACGAAGATGAGAAGCTGTCCAGCCGCTGGGTAAAGCAGTATAAAACCGAGCTGCGTGACTGGTGCGCGGGCTACGTTTATCTGACCAACGATGCGGAAGTGCGCGCCAGTCTCAGTGTGCTGTTCCCGAAACTGAAGAAGATGATGCCGTTCCCTAAAGCCCTAGCGGATGACCGGGAAGATGCCTGCGCGAAGGCGCGCGAGTTTCTGGCTTTGCCGGTGAACTAGCCTGAAGGCTCTGTCGCATTAAGTCATCGTCGGGTAACATGCTGTTTTTTTATGATGTTACCTGACCATGCCTCTGATCCGAAATGCCTTCCAGCAATTACATTATCCTGTCGATATCATCGCCCAGTGTGTACGTTGGTATCTGGCCTATGCCCTGAGCCTGCGTAATCTGGAGGAGATAATGGCTGAACGCGGTATCACCGTCGACCATTCCACACTTCACCGTTGGGTCATTCGCCTGGTGCCGCTTCTGGATAAGGCCTTTCGTCGGCATAAACGTTCCGTGGGGCACCGCTGGCGAATGGACCAAACCTACATCAAAATCAAAGGCCAGTGGACATATTTGTATCGCGCCGTCGACAGCGAGGGGCAGACCATCGATTTCCTGCTTACCGCCAGACGGGATGCGGCAGCAGCGCTGCGCTTCTTCCGCAAAGCCATCCGCCACACGGCGAACCCGAAGTGGTGACCATTGATAAAAGCGGCGCTAACACGGCGGCGCTGGTCACACTGAATGCCGACAAACCAGCAGAAGAAATCATCACCATCAGGCAAAACAAGTATCTGAATAACCTGGTAGAGCAGGACCACCGCAATATCAAACGCAGGATACGTCAGATGCTGGGGTTCAAATCATTTCGCCGTGCACAGACCCTGCTGGCAGGCATTGAGCTGCTCCACATGATACGCAAAGGGCAATATCAACATCCGGCAGGTGATGAAATGTCACCGGCAGAACAATTTTATCTGTTGGTTGCCTGAAAAACAGTCAGTGCAACTTCCGCAGCCTCTTTGCCATTAATGCGACAGAACCGATAATACAGTGACAGGAAAAAGAGGAGCGCGTCAGCGCCCCTCTCTTTATCCGACGTTGTGGACTTTGTGTATCAGATGTCGCAGGCTCCGCACCGATGCACGCCTCAACCGGGCCTCACCCGATTCAGGTCTGAGATTTTCCCCGGAAATAGTCTGGTCGTCGCGCAAGCTCCCGCGCAATCAGTTCTTCAGCAAACAGGGGCGCGATTTTGTTGACCCGACGTACCAGATTCCGGCGACGTGCGGCGGCTTTGCGCTCATCGCTCCAGCGCTTAATCTGCCGCTCATCGGGAAAATCCACGCACACCGCATATCCGGCGCCCGCCACCCAGCGCGACATAATGGATTCGGGCGCAGGCTGTCCGGCCTCCACCACTTCGGATGCCAGTTCATGCGGACCAGGACACGGTGATGGTAATTTCCAGCGCAGGGAGTAACGCCATTTCATATCCGGCTCCGGTCTGTCAGTTTGTTTGGTACCATCCAGCGTTCCAGTTGCCTGACATGTTCCGGGCTTTCTTTTGCCAGCGCATTAGTTTCAACCATCACACTCCAGAACGGCTGATTCGCCATCGTCCAGCGCTCCATCGGCTCAAGTGACGGGAAACGCTCACTCCAGCGCCAGAACATCTCCTCCAGGTCATACCGGCGTAAATCAGTACCCGACCAGCGCGCACTCCAGCTGCTGACCGTTTCCGGGGTATGAAAAGCCAGCTCGATTTCCGCCTGCCCCGCCAGCGCCTGGTACGCAGTTTCACGCTGGCTCGCCTCCTTACGGCGCTGGCGGGTGTATTTTTCAGCACTCAGTTCACTCTGCCGGCGACAGCGTTCCGACCACTGAAACTGTGTATCAGGGAACAGTCGCCAGCCATCCTGGGCTGACAACGGTAACCAGCAACACGCGCCACGACTCTCAATCAGCCTGTCGATCGCCGTCAGCCAGGCCTGCTTTTTCCCCCGCAGCTCCTGTTCTGTCATTCCCGCAGAAAACCAGCCGATATCCTTCACGGTGACACGTTTGCTGCCGTTCAGGATACGGAAGAAAGCCCTGGCATAAGCAAACTCTGCAATACAGGCGCCACGCTCTAATTTTCGCTCCACTTCCGCGATGGCCTGCATCGCAGCACGACACTCTTTGCTCAGGGGGACCAGTGACAGATTCGCCGGGATCATAGAGCGCCCTCCATTGCCAGCACGCTGATAATACTGGCCTGACTGTAGCCATCGGTATCGAGCCGTGCGGTCAGACTGAGTGTGTGCGAAATCACCTCCGGCGACCAGTCAGACAGGGTGCTGATAACCGAGAACGGACAACCGCTGGCAGGGACAAACACCACCATCCAGGCCGGGGAGATATCGCCGGGACTGCACACGGCGAGATGATAGTTACCGTGTGAAGGCGTGAAGCGGACCTGTACCGGGAAAACGCCCCCGAACTCGCTGCGGTACTCCCCGTTCATGTCCCAGTTATCCGGGCAGTTCAGGTCACGCATCACTGCATGGGTCAGTTCGCGGCGCAAATCCTCACCCGCTTCGCGCCAGTCTTCGAATTCCTGTGGGGTCATGGTGTTCAGTACTTCGGGGGTAATAACATTGCGCATCATCGTCTTCTTATCGCCGCCCCGCAGGGCGGCGTCTCCGTTATCAGGCAGCGTGTGAGGTGGGTTCGTCAGTGTCAGGCGTGGTGTTCGCTTCTTCCGGCGTTGCCGCATCCGGGGACTGCATCCATCCCGGTACCCAGCGGGTCCCGGAGAGCCACTGTTCGGCGTGACTGACGGCGTCGCCCTTCTTCATTTTTTCAGCATCCGAGGCGGCCCCGGTCAGTCCGGCGTCGTTCAGCGCCGCCACAATCTGATTTTTGCTGAGTAACCCGAGGTAGTTATCCGCCGTTGGCTGCCACCAGTCGCGCAGATGGAATCCGAGCGCTGCCTCGACACCGTCAAGGTCGCTGCGGCGGGTATGTCCGTGTTCGCGGGTCTGGACACCATCCACAGAACAGGCAGTACAGAAGGCCATCAGCGACATCAGGGTCTGTCCGTCGAGGGCAAAGAAGGTGGTGAAATCGTTCTTCCAGCCCTCCGGCAGCAGCGCCTCCAGACGGGCTTTCTCCTGCATCAGAGACTGCCATGCCTGACCGTTTTCTCCGGTCGGGGCTTCGCTGGTGAGGCTGCTGTGGTGAACCCCGAGATTCATCACGAACGGGTGCCGGGTGGTGATACAGTAGTGGAACACGCAGCTGCACAGCCGCCAGACCATCAGGGCCACGGCTTTCTGTGGCTGCCTGACCAGCTCCGCCTGCACCGCCAGCGTTCTCTCGGACGACATTTTTTTCAGGAGTGGTACGCTGATACCCTCTGCCACATCCGGGGTGCTGCTGGCGACCACATGGATGGAAGCCTGAGTGACGGTACTTTCCTGCCCGTCAGCGACCGCCTCCTGCACTTTCTTCTGCACTCCGCGCTGGATGCAAAGCTCGCCGTCACTCAGGCTGACCACCACGCCACAGGCCGCTTTCTGCTCCGGTGTCCATGCCCGGATCGATGCTGCCTCTTCAGTCTCGTCAATCAGCACCTGAATCGCGGCTTCGTCCTCAAACGTTTCAGTGGCTTCCTGCGTGGCGTACAGTTCATCGAGACGCTGCTGCTCGTCAGCGCTGAGTTCGCCCTCCGGCTCCGGCAGGACCAGATAATGCTCGCGGTCGTCACCGTAGTTCCGCACCGCCCCTTCCCGTGCCAGTGACCATGACCAGCCCTCCTGCATTTCAATAGCCAGCGCGGTGGACTCCAGCTTCTCCTGCATCAGACGCCCGACCAGCACCCCGTCTGCCGTTCCGTCTCCCTCCTGCGCGCTGAACAGGTCCTCGCGCACGTTGCCCCCTGCGGCCTCATACGCTTCGCGACCGACAAATATAAAGCGGGCGTCGCGAACCGATATTTCGGTGTCCGTGATGGCGCGTTTCAGCATGTGAGCGGGGGCGTGGCTGTGCTGCGCCTTCACGCGCTGGTACATCTCCACCTGACGCGCCGGGTCACTTTCCAGACTGAGCGCCTGACACTGCTCCACATCGAGCTGGTTCTCTGCCAGCAGGGCGATAAGTTCCGGGGCAAGATTTGCCAGCTTCAACATGCGCTGGACGTGGCGCGAACTGTAGCCCAGCTGGTCCCCGATTTGCGCCGGAGTCTTGCCCTGCTCAGACAACGTGCGGAAACCGCTGATCTGCTCTGCCGGGTGCATCGCCACCCGGTTGTTGTTCTCGACCATTGAGGCCACCACCGCCAGTTCGTCACTGACGCGCTTCACGATGACCTGATGCCCGGCACCGATGCGCTGCTCGCTCTGTAAAAGCTGCAGGGCAGCCAGACGACGACCGCCCGCCGCCACGCCCGAGAGACCGTCCGGCAGGGTATGAACCACCAGATTCTGAATGAGGCCGACCGCGAGAATGGAGTCAGCCATTTCCCGGACACTCTCCGGCGGATACGGGATAGTGCGGACGTTAAGCGGGGATTTGACCAGCGCCGACAGTGGCACCATCTCAATCTGTGCGGCCTCAAGCGCGGCTTTCAGGGCGGCGGATTCGGCTGGTTTCACCACTTTTTTACTGGTTTTCGCGGGGGTTTTTGCTTTAGACTCGGTCACTGACATGATTGATTTCTCTCCGATATTAGTTAATGTCTGCCGGGCAGACCCGAATCCTGCCCGGCACCTCTTACTGCTTACTGCGTTTTACGTACTCCGTAGTCCCGGATGTAACGGTTCATCAGGGCCTCACTGCCCGGTTCAAAATTCCAGGCACGCCAGACCATGCTGCCGTCATCCTGATGACGGACGACAAGGCGAAAATGGGTCCCCTGATCGTCCTCAATCGCCACATTCTGATACTGCGCCGTGACCGCCTGCGCCTGACTACGGGTGAACGTGCCATCTGACAGGGATTCCAGGGGGGACAAAACGTTGTGGTCCATGTGTTTCTCCTTTAACTGCCCCGCCTGAGCGGGGCGTGTTCATCATGGTTTAAAAGGGCACATCGTCATCGGTCAGCGGGTAATCGTCCGGGAACGGCTGGGGAGGAAGCTGAGACGGAGCGGCGCTCTGACGGCCTTTTTTACCGCCCTTCGCTTTCGGGGATTTAGCCGGGGCTTCAGCTGGTTGTGCCGGGACGGCAGGACTCTGCGGCTGCACGGGCTGCTGCGGCGCGGTATTCTCAGACGGACTGCCCTCACGACGACCGCCGAGCATCTGCATGGTGCCGTTCTGCCCGACCAGCACCTCGGTGACGTAGCGCGTGGCACCGGTATCGTCCTGCCAGCTACGGGTGCGTAACTGGCCCTCGATGTAGACCTGCGCGCCTTTACGCAGGTACTCCCCCGCCACTTCAGCGAGCTTGCCGAACATGACAACACGGTGCCATTCGGTGTTTTCGCGCAGTTCCCCGCTCTGCCTGTCACGCCATGTTTCGGACGTGGCCAGCGTCAGGTTTGCCACTGCGCCGCCGTTGGGCATGTAACGCACCTCGGGGTCCTGCCCCAGATGCCCGACCAGAATGACTTTGTTTACGCCACGTGCTGCCATGATGAATCTCCTTACTCTTTTGTTTTGCCTTTAAAAACCGTCACCCGTTGAGTTGCCGGGGCCGCGGTTTTGACGTTTTGCGGGGACCTGCTGAACGTGCCCGCTGGTTGTTACCTTCACCCGTTTGAGAGCCGTTCGCCGCAAGGGCGTCAACGACCACGGACCGGTGCAGATGTCCGGGGTGAGCGGTCAATTTTTTACGGTCTAATGAAGCCTGCGGAATGGCCGGGGAAAATTTATTGCGAAAGGCTTCGCCGTCCCTGGACAGCCAGGCGGGTTGTGGTTGTCTCAGCCCCGGCGAAAAGACTCAAAGGGGTGAAAAAACCAGGCAAGGAATGAGCAGGAACCCGCCGCAACGTCGGAGAAGCGGCAGCGAAAACGGCGTTGCGCCTTACAGCCCGGCGTCAGTTTGCCGGGGTGCGAAAAGCGAAGGTGACGGCGCGTAAAAGGGCGGCGCATCCTTTCAGGATGCTGCAAGCCTGCCGTTGACACTGGACATCAGACACTAGCCGGCAGGCCCGAAACCGCCTGGCGGGTTCGGCGGAGCTTACCGCGTCATTTGGCGGTTAGCGGAGTGTGGCTCGACGACCGGACGCGCAGCGGTCGGGAGCCGAAGGTGGCCCGGTGGCAGATTGTGTGAAAAGAACGTCAGGGGGAGGAAGAGCAACAACATCAACAACATCAACAACATCAACAACATCAACAACATCAACAATAGCTGCATAAGGCAAAGAAAAAGACAAAGACAAAGGCAGAGGCAGAGGCAGAGGCAGAGGCAGAGGCAGAGGCAGAGGCAGAGGCAGAGGCAGAGGCAGAAATAGTACCGGTCATGACAGAGAGTTTCTCTTCTCTTTTCTGAACTGAACCCCGGCATACCATGCAGAGGCGAGACAGGCGAATGTACTGATGAGTACCCGGTTTTCTTCATCGGGCTCTGCACCGTTAAGCATAAAAGCGACGATGACGGCGGCAGCCATTCCCCATGCAATACCGGACCACAGACGTAGTCTGTCGGCAATTATATTGACAATAATGAAGGCGACAGAGAAGCCGAAAGCCCATAACATCATGACGGGATGGAATGGCATAAATACAAGATTAAACGCGCTGAACAAACACGTCATAGCAAATAAAGCAGACATACGCACCGCAGTCCCTCCCTGGGAAAAAAATTAAGGCTTACTCTCACCGCCACCGTCTTCGGGCTTCAGGTATTCGGGCGCATTGGCGCGCGGCAGCTGCTGACTGTTCAGCCGATGCACCCGGAGACGTTCACGGAAATATTCGCGCAGATGTTCGGGCTGCTCCCGTTCAACCCGCTCCGGCACCACGGACTTGTTCATCCGCTCCTGCCAGGCAACAGCGGCGGCCGCTTTATCGACGGAGACTTTGTCCTGCTCGTCTTTTGAGAATGAGGCGATATTCCATTTTGACATATGCACCTTACCATTTTCCAGAAAGCTATCACGGATAATTCGCGCATTCAGAGACTTCAGCGACTGAGAACGGAGAAGAGAGCGAGCGGCGCCGGAGGCGCGGCGAAGTTTCTCTCCGGCAGGCGCAGCCTGCCAGGGTTTTGGGCGCGGGCAGACAGGCGCCCTCCTGCCCGGACGCCTGTCATCGAGCTTACTGCTTACTGCCCTTTACCGCCCTGTAAGATGAAGTGTCCGCCGATGTAGACGGCACACTGGCAGGTCATGTAATAGCAGATTTCGTCCATCACCTGGGCTGTGGTCAGTTCCCGCTGCCCGGCATCCCGGCGGCGTGCATTAATCAGGGCTTTGTACTGGCGCAGGATATCGCGGCTTTGTGGTGCAAGTTTCATGTGTTTTCTCCTTAACCGGCGGGCTTCCCCGCCGGACATCATTCAGTTTCTGAAGACATAACCATCATGGAGCACATACCCGCTGCTGAATAAATCCCGCGCGTATGCCTCATAATCGAAATAGATGCGCAGGGATTCAGGCATCTCGTTTAACAGGCCGTTGTCCTCCACAAAGCCATAAGCAAAATCTTCCTCGCTTTCCGCTTCGCCGTAATACGCGTCATCAAAGGCGTCATAGTCGCACTCGCCTGTATACTCCGCCCAGGCTACAAACGCGGCGGCGCGCCCGTCATCCAGTGCCTGCCGGAAGGCCTCAATAAACGCCCACTTAACAGAGGATTCAGAGGCAAACTGTGACGGGATGCCCTCGATGTCCTGGAACATCAGCTCGGGATCTTCCTCGCCGGCGTGCAGCGTCCGGCAGGCGTCATAGAACGCGTCTTCGTCGTCGAAATCGGTCAAATCAAACCATTTGCCGAAAATGCTGCCGCAGTTGTACTGGTGATACGTACCCACATAGACCGCCGGAACCGTAATTGATGAATTCATTTTTTCGTCTCCCTGCGGGGCGGCATGGCCGCCCCGGTCGTTAATCAGTCCAGCGCGGCGTAAATGGCGTTGCATTCCGGGTGAAGGGTGATGTGATTCCAGAGCTGGGCATCACGCAGCATGTAAAGGTGAGTCAGGGCCGGGTTGCCGCTGTCATGATTTGCCGCCAGACGGCGATTAACCGCCAGGGATGTCAGAATAATACCCGCCGCGTCGGCGCTCACAATGCGGTCAAACCAGCTTTCCGTGCTGACCAGATGAACGCGGCCACAATCGGGCATCATGTAACCGCCGCCCTCCGGTAAGCGGATGTAATGCCAGAATTCGACTTCATATTCGGGCATCCATTTTTTGGCCAGCGCATACACCTGCAATTCTGCGAGCATAAAATCAGCGCCAAACATGTAGGGCATAAAAGACAGGCGGTCGGACTCTTCAACATTCAGGACGGGGCGTGTTGTCACAGACTGCATGGTAAAACCTCCGTAATCACATGGACTGCGACACCGGGCGGTGCCGTGCCGACACGACAGCCCGGCGAAAAGCGGAAGATGCAGGGGCGACACCGGAGGCCGCAGCGCAGATAAAGCGCGAAGCCGGTCTGGACGGTTTTGGAGCGAAATTTGAGCGAGAAAACAACGGGAAGAACGGCGAGGCTCATTAAAAACACTGCGACCGGGCGAGGATGGCGGCGTCAGCGCACCCTTGCATCTGCAGCGGCCGGGCTAAAGTGAAGGCACGGCACAGCCCGCACACGACACGGCGATAACAGAGGCGGGTTTTCATCCCAGAGGCCCGGAGGCCGGGCCGGGTGAATGCGGAGCCGGCACGGTGACATCCTTATCGCACGGATCCTCCTGCGCCGGCAGGCAGACAAGGGGAAGTTTCCCCTCCCCCACAGAAACGGCCTGTCACACCTGAGCGTTGACGCCGCGGGCCTCTCTCACCACGTCCCGCAATACGCGGCGATCAAGCCAGCGGCGGGCCGGGTCGCCGGGGAAACGCAGCATATCGGTGATAACGCCTGCGGCTTCGATTTCCTCCCGTCGTTCATTAACCACGGTCAACAGGATGGGGCAGAACGACGCCCCGCGGACCAGAACAGCGTCAAGGACGGCATCCAGTACGTCAGTGTCGTTTTCATCGAGCCAGTTTTCATGCTCGTACTCGTCAGCCAGTACGCGCCAGTCACCAAACCGCCTGTCCATCAGTCGCGGCGTGACGGACGGTTTCAGCGCAGCGGCAAGGCGGTGCGCATCCAGCCTGACGATTTCCGCTATCTGCGCGAGGGAGACTCTCAGGAAGGCCAGCAGGTCGTCACATTCCGCCGCCGTCAGCCATTCCTGTCCATAAGGCAGATGGAGTGTCTGGGCGTCCGCCAGTTTTTCCGGGGGCATAAAGCCCTTTGCCGGGTACAGATACAGCCGCGCCGGGGTTCCCGCCAGCCGCCTGGCGCTGGCGGTCAGCAAACCGGCCCGGCCATACGTCAGAGGCTGGCAAAGGTGAGTGACCAGCGCCAGAATGTACGCGGCATCGAGCGAGCCGGTGGCGACTGACCAGCCAGGCATGGTTTCAGGCGCGATTTGCATCATATCCACGCAAGGCGGCCAGCCCACATCCTGTAGCATCCGGTCGCCGTGGCGCAGGATAAGGGCGTTAAGGGGTTCATTTTTCATCATTATCGTCTCAGTTCGCGTGATATCGCCCCGCCGCTCAGCGGGGCGGTCGGGTTAAGCGGCGATTTCGCGTTTCAGCCAGGCGATTTCTGCCTGAGCGTCAGCAACACTCGGGTAGTGATCGACCGTCAGGGACGGCGAATGCTCGTCTTCTCCGTTAATCGCCTGTGCGGCAATGTCCGTGATGCGATACAGCGTATCGACGGGGACGCTCACGCGGGGAATGCCCGGGCGAATCCCGGCGTACAGCGCCTGCACGGTGCGGAATGACACGCCTTCTTCGGTGTGCTCCCCCGTTCCCGTGCGGCCGATAAGCTCAAGCAGGGTGTGAGCCTCGGCCTCCGTCATGTTCCAGGCCTGGGCCATCACGTCTTCTTTCGTCCAGACCAGCAGGGCGTAGCGTTCTTCGTTTCCAAACATGCGTTTGAGTTTCTTGTTCAGTTCTTTACGGGTGCCATACAGCATGATGTTGTCTCCGTGATTCAGTGGGGTGGCCTCGCCGCCCGGGATTCAGTCTCTGAAAGATTCATCGAGTAACAGGGCGATACTGAACGCCTCATCCATCAGGACGCTGAGACGCCGCAGGCTGATACCGGCAAGCCGCTCCGCCAGTCCGTCGTGCCGGTAGTGATACGTGTCTTCCAGCACTTTGAGGGTGGTTTTCAGGTCGCAAAGATTGTTCGCCAGCCCGGCCATATCCCGGCGCAGGGCTTCGTGTCCGCTGTAGTTCATCACGCCGCCTCCGGGAGCCATTCATCGTTCGCTGCCGGGGTGTTGACGGCCCGGTGCATGGCGGCCAGTCGTTCGGTCCCGGCCCTGTGGTACTGCGCCAGCATTTCAATGCCGATATAGCGACGTCCGGCGCAGTATGCGGCGACGCAGGTCGAGGCACTCCCCGCAAACGGGTCGAGGACAATCGCGCCCGGGGCGCTGAATGACTCAATCAGCGGCTGTAGCGCCTCCACTGGTTTCTGGTTTGGGTGCAGCGGGTTGCCGGTATACGGGAAAGACATCACATCCGGCAGCGGTCTGAGGGGCGGCACCGGGCGGCCTTTGGCAAGGACATAAGCCCCTTCATGGCGGTAGTCCACGAATCCGCGTCGGTCTTTCGCATTACGTCGATTTGACGCATAGGTTTTGGTGAACACAAGCTGGCCCACGGCATAGAATCCCGCCGCTTTCCACGCGGCCATAAAGCGGTCCACCCTGTTCCAGCCGTAGAAACTGACCATCAGGGCGTCTTTTTTAAGGACGCGATACATTTCAAGGGTCGCCGGCGCCAGCCATTCGTCCGTCACATCCCCGGCAATCGCACGGCCTGAGCGGTCTTTAAAGCCCACTAAATAGGGCGGGTCGGCCACAATAAGGTCCACGGCACGGTCGGGGAACCCGCGCATCACATCAATACAGTTCCCGAGAATGAATCTGGACATGGCAGCACTCCTGTAGTCAGAGGGGGCAGGAGGCATCACCGCGATACCGTTCCCTGCCGCACGCTGCCTGTTCATCGCGTCCGGTCACGGGTCAGGCCGACCGTGGAATACCGCAGCCGTCAGTCTTTTCGACGGCAAGGATATGCCGCGAAAGCGGCTTGAAGGGCGTTCATTAAAAAGGCGAGGGACTGGCGTACACTCTCAACGACGCCGGGCATGAGCGGAAAAACCGCCCGCCCCGTAACAGGCCGGACGCGATGAACAGGCAGCGGGTGGCAGGCTTTCAGCGACAACAGGGGAAGGAGGAGTATCGGCATACCTGTCCACAAACGCGGGGTTTAAGATTGTGGATAACCTGAAGGCAGACAGCGGAGAAGCGCGGGAGGACAGGCGTCACCACGCCTGTGCTTTTTTCGTACAATCAGCGGTTCCGGGACTTATCTCCGGCCACAGAGAGGCCGATATACACGCCCGTACCCCAGATGACCTGGGAGAGCACGAAAACCCACAGCGGAACGTCGAACACCAGGAGCGGAAGCAGGCATACCGTCACGATACCAATCATGCGACTGCCGTACTGCCTGCGTACCGGTTCGCTGCTGTCGACGGGGACGCCGGCAAAGCGCAGAGCCTTTCTGAATCCAGGCGACATAAACACCTCCTCGGGTAAAAACTCATTTGTTTTCTGTATATTACAGGATATCGTCACCGCAGGCATCCTGACACACGTTTTTACAGTCAGTCTTTTTTTTCGCAACCACAGCAGCGGCTTAGCCCGGCGCTGCGTAAAGAGGCTTGCAAAAAAACAAAGGCGGCAAAATAATTACTGTATATAAATGGGTCTTCCCTTGTTGTGGTGGCTGAAGACATGATAATGGCGTATTACATAGCCAGAGGTCACCACCATGGACGAAAAGTCCCTCTATGCTCATATCCTCAACCTGTCCGCTCCGTGGCAGGTAAAGTCTCTTTCTCTCGATGAAAATGCCGCTTCTGTTACCGTTACTGTCGAAATCGCTGAAAATACTCAGTTAACCTGTCCGACCTGCGGGAAATCCTGCCCCGTTCACGATCACCGACATCGTAAATGGCGCCACCTCGATACCTGCCAGTTCGCCACAATAGTTGAAGCCAGTGTCCCCCGTGTTATGTGTCCGAAGCATGGATGCCAGACTCTGCCTGTTCCGTGGGCGGGGCCCGGCAGCCGGTATACGCTGCTGTTCGAATCATTCGTGCTTTCATGGCTGAAAATCAGCGCTGTTGATGCAGTCAGGAAACAACTCAAACTGAGCTGGAATGCCGTTGACGGCATTATGACCCGCGCGGGTAAACCAGGTCTTGCACGGATAAAAAAGCCGTTAGCAGCCCGGCATATGAATGTGGACGAGGTCGCTTTTAAAAAAGGTCATCGTTATATAACGGTGATCTCCGATCTTGACGGGCGGGTGCTGGCTTTAACGGATGATCGAGGTAAGGAAAGTCTTGCCAGTTACCTCAGAACCCTGACTGACGGACAGCTACAGGCCATTAAAACGCTCTCAATGGACATGAATGCGGGCTATATAAGAGCCGCGCGCATCCACTTACCGTGTGCAATTGATAAAATCGCCTTTGACCGCTTCCACGTAGCGAAACAGCTGGGTGAAGTGGTGGATAAAACCCGCCAGAATGAACATCCCCGCCTTCCGGTTGAAAGCCGCCGTCAGGCCAGAGGTACCCGCTTCCTGTGGCAGTACAGCGACAAATGGATGACTGAGTCCCGGCAGGAAAAGCTGATGTGGCTGCGGGAGCAGATGCAACAGACAAGCCAGTGCTGGACACTGAAAGAGCTGGCAAAAAATATCTGGGATCGCCCCTGGAGCACAGAACGCAGGAATGACTGGTTGCAGTTGATATCGCTGGCGTCTGAATGTGATGTGCCGATGATGAAAAACGCAGCGAAAACCATTAAAAAACGGTTATACGGGATACTGAATGCAATGCGTCATCGGGTCTCGAATGGTAATGCGGAGGCGCTGAACAGCAAGATCAGACTGCTGAGGATAAAGGCCAGGGGATACCGAAACCGGGAGCGCTTTAAGCTGGGAGTGATGTTCCACTATGGGAAACTGAATATGGCGTTCTGAGTCTTCCCACCATGATCGGGGAAGACCCATATAAATACAGTTAATGAGACGCTAAAGATGAAGTTTATTGCTGCCTCCCTGGAACCCGGGGTCATGACCCTACCCCTTTTTACCGAGCGTTGCGCCGCCGGTTTTCCTTCACCGGCGGCAGATTACACGGAAGCGGAGCTGGACCTGAACGAGTACTGCATCAGGCACAGGGCCTCCACCTATTTTGTCCGGGCTATCGGCAACTCGATGATCGATATTGGCCTGAATTCAGGCGACCTGATGGTCGTCGACAAGGCAGAGACGCCGGTACACGGTGATATTGTCATCGCCGAAATGGAGGGAGAATTTACCGTCAAACGGCTTCTGCTGACGCTCCGTCCGGTACTGCAGCCCATGAACCCGGCCTACCCTGTCCTGCACCCTGACCCGGAGACGCTGCAGATATTTGGCGTGGTGACCGCGTTTGTTCATAAAACACGGGACACGGACTGATGTTCACCCTGGCCGACGTCAATTCGTTCTATGCCAGCTGCGAGAAGGTGTTTCGCCCGGATTTACGTGGAAAACCAGTCATTTGCCTGCGTAATAACGATGGTTGTGTTATTGCCAGGAGTGCGGAAGCGAAGCGCCTGGGCATAAAAATGGGCACGCCGTGGTTCCAGTTGAAAGATGCGCAGTTTACGGAGAAGCTGCAGGTGTTCTCCAGCAATTATGAGCTCTATGCGATTAAGTGGAATGCAACATTTTCTGTGTAAACTTTGAACAGGATTCCTGATTACAAAGGAGAACACAATGCTCACCACTTTATTCTGTACTCCTGCCAGTTCACAGGCAGAACGATGGTTGGGGTTATTATCCGATCTCGGCAGGTCACCGGCGACAATTCATGCCTACCGCGGCGCACTTACTCACTTCTTTCACTTCTGCTGCCAGCGGGAATTGCCCCCCGAGCAGGCAAGCTTTGAAGATATCGCTGCGTACATTCGACCCCAGTTACCCGGCATGCCTCAGCCTGCAGCCAGTGCAACGCTTCAGCTTCGCCTTTCTGCTATACGTCTGTGGTTTGACTATCTGATTTACATGGGGGTAATTAGCCGGAACCCTTTACCGCGAACAAGCACACCCCACATGCCTTCAGCAGGACGCGGTATGGTCCAGCGAATAACACGACTGCCACAAATTCCGGATGACGACCAGTGGTATCATCTCTTGGGTTATATATCAGACTGTTCATTGCGCGATCGCCTGATGCTAGCGCTGGCGTATCATGGTGCGCTAAGACGCACTGAGGTGACAACAATAACCATAGAGGATATCGATCCTGCCCACAGGCTTATACGGATTCGCGCCGAAAACACTAAAGGTAAACGCGAACGGGTGGTCTGCTACGGCCCGGCGATTACGCCGGTACTGGCAGCATATCTCAGGAACCTGAGGCAAACGGGTATTACTGGTGGAGCACTGTTCCGTTCGTTTTCTGACAGAAATTATGGCTCACCGCTTTCATACTGGAGCTGGAGTAAAACGGTTCGCGAGTGGTCAGACAGGACCAGCATGCCATTTCTGACCACGCACACCTTTCGTCACCTGCGACTGACACATCTTGCCCGGGCGGGATGGAAGCTGCATGAGATAGCAACCTATGCTGGTCATCGTGATCTACGCACCACGCAGATATATATCCATCTTTCAGGCACTGATCTTGCGGCCAGAATGGCGATGACTGTTGCGGAGACTGACCGGAAAATCGCAGCTATCATGTTTGGCCCGGAGAGAGAGAATGACAGGCAAGCGTGATAAAGGTTTCATATACGCGCATTTTTGCCGTGCAGATTATGACCTGCACGCTGGCTTTAGTCCTGAGCAGAAAGAAGCGCTAAGTACAAGCCATAAACGCTCCCGTAACTATGGCAGGTCCGGTTCCCTCTCTTCCCTGATCACCCCCCTGCTGGATATCGCCAACACCAGTGGCACCGGCTGTAGACTTACCCGCACTGTAATTATGGCGATGCTGACTGAAATGCAAAATGTAGGGCAACCTTGCTGGAACTGGCGGAAAGACCAGTGGATCTCCCTGTTTGATAAATATCGTCGCGGTAAACCACTTATGATGGCATTTGCATATCATCTCGGTCCATTCACGTCGCCGCTTCAGATCCCTCATGAAAACACTCTGTCGCTTTACGCCAGTGCCATCTACGGCAACGCGATTTTCCGGGACCAGCTGAACCGGCTCTCGGAAGCACTGATATCACTGGGCTATTCCCCTCAGCACCTGCGGCATGCCGTTTCCTCCCCCCTGGGTCTGCTGATGCTACTCAATGATAATCCCAGGCTTGAAGAGATGACCACAGAGCTTCTCTGGCAAGCTCAGCAGTACCACGATAAGCGCGTATCAAGACACGTAGGGAAAATTTCTCATGGGCTTGCCGCACTTGGCATTATTGCAAAGCCGGTACGAATGCGTAACTACACCGAATGGCATGAGAAGCCGGTCGAAAATATCAGCCCTGAATGGGTCGCATGGTGCAGACGCTGGCGTGAGACATCTGTGCTTCGTTCCAGAACCCGTGAAAACCAGTACAGCTTTATTCTTCGCTGCGGCCTCTGGCTGGCAAAGGAGCATCCCGAGGTGAAGGTCCCGACAGACTGGTCTATTGAGACATGTGCCAGTTTTATCGCTGCTGTGGGGCGAATGAAAGTGGATGAGCTGTCTCTGGGGACTGAACATGGACTGCGGAAGTCCAAACGCTCCGGAGAGCCAATGATGCCACATTCACGTGCACATTTTATCTATTCGCTGCGACGATTTATGAGCGATTTCGAACTCTGGGGCTGGGGACGCCTTAATTTCAGCCCCGCCCGTCACCTTTTCACGCCGGATACCCCACTTTTTCGCCGTGGTGTAAATCCGAGAGTGATAGATGATCCCGTTTGGCTCAAACTCATCTGGGCCAGTCTGAACCTGCGCCACGAAGACCTGCTCAGTGAAATTCACTATCCCCTTTCCATGCTTCAGGCAATGGCTGTTATCTGGACCCATGCAGGTTTACGACAGAATGAACTCCTGCGCCTGACTACGGAATGCGTCACGCCTCAGTCAGAAGACATTATCAGGGAGGATGGTAGTGTCGTTCCTGCCGGAACACTATGTTATCTAAACGTCCCGGCAGGAAAGACATCGAAAGCATTTGTTAAACCCGTCTCTGTCATTGTAAAAAAATATGTAGACATATGGTTGAACATCCGCCCCGTGGATCAGGCAAAACTGAATGATGATCGCACCGGAGAAAAAGTCCGTTATCTCTTCCAGTATCGCGGCAAGCCGGCAGGCAGCGATGTGATTAACCGGACGGTCATACCAGTCCTCTGCGCCAGAGCGGGGCTGCCGGTTGAAGGCAGCGGAGGCGCCATAACCAGCCACCGTGGACGGGCTTCAGCCCTGAATGCGCTTGCCAGCGTACCACAGGGCATGTCGCTGTATGAACTGATGCAGTGGTCAAGTCATTCATCACCACAGTCAGCCCTGCATTACATTCGCATCCGCCCTACACAGCTGGCAGCGTCATTTGTGAAGGCCGACGGATAGCCCATATGATAAGCGTACTGGTCGATCACGATCCGGAAGCGGTCTCGCCCACTTGTCCGGCGACCTATTATGACCTTGGTGAGTCCTTCGGCATGAATCCATTCTGGAGCAGTTGCCCGCACAGAATGGCCTGCATTGGTTGCGATTTTAATCTGCTGAAAGACAGTGCGCGCGGACTGATGCTGGAGAGTAAAACATCTATCAGGCGTTATCTCGAAGAGGTCCCGCTCACGCCTGATGAGAAAGCCATTGTAGAGCAGGATATTAAAAAAGTAGAACAGGCTCTTGCAAAATTAACCGGTAAATCCGGAGGATAAAATGAACCAATATGAGCAAAAAACGAAGATTGCGCACATCAGAGCATATTAACCAATAGGTTGCAGATCAAATCGCCTGTAACAGCCTTTCTGGCTGTTTGTATATAATTATGAAAAAATGGTGAGTAGAGTTTCAGGGTAACAGGGGATGCTTATGTCGGTTTTCCACAACTGGCTACTTGAGATCGCATGTGAGAATTACTTCGTCTACATCAAACGCCTTTCCGCCAACGATACCGGCGCAACAGGTGGTCACCAGGTAGGGCTTTATATCCCTTCAGGTATCGTTGAAAAACTGTTTCCGTCTATCAACCATACCCGTGAACTGAACCCTTCGGTTTTTCTCACCGCACATGTGTCATCGCATGATTGCCCAGACAGCGAAGCCCGGGCAATTTATTATAACAGCCGTCATTTTGGTAAAACCCGGAATGAAAAAAGGATTACCCGCTGGGGTAGAGGCAGCCCACTTCAGGATCCAGAAAATACAGGGGCTCTGACGCTCTTGGCTTTCAAGCTTGATGAGCAAGGGGGGGACTGTAAGGAAGTAAATATTTGGGTATGCGCCAGCACTGATGAAGAGGACGTCATTGAGACCGCTATTGGTGAAGTTATACCCGGAGCGCTTATATCCGGCCCCGCAGGACAGATTCTTGGCGGACTATCTCTACAGCAAGCGCCAGTAAATCATAAATATATTCTACCTGAAGACTGGCACCTGCGCTTTCCGTCGGGAAGTGAAATTATTCAGTATGCAGCCAGCCATTATGTGAAAAACTCCCTTGATCCGGATGAGCAACTTCTTGACCGCCGGCGCGTGGAGTACGACATATTTCTGTTGGTTGAGGAACTGCATGTTCTGGATATCATCCGGAAAGGATTTGGCTCTGTGGATGAATTTATTGCGCTGGCCAATTCTGTCAGCAATCGCCGTAAATCCAGAGCCGGGAAGTCGCTGGAACTGCACCTGGAGCATCTATTCATTGAGCACGGCCTGCGACACTTTGCGACGCAGGCCGTCACAGAAGGTAATAAAAAGCCCGATTTCCTTTTCCCTTCCGCAGGGGCTTACCACGATACTGAGTTTCCCGTAGAAAATCTGCGCATGCTGGCAGTCAAGACTACCTGTAAGGATCGCTGGCGTCAGATACTGAATGAGGCCGATAAAATTCATCAGATGCATCTGTTTACACTCCAGGAGGGAGTTTCTCTGGCTCAATATCGGGAGATGCGGGAGTCGGGTGTCAGACTGGTCGTGCCATCATCTCTGCACAAAAAATACCCGGAGGCGGTGAGAGCTGAGCTAATGACGCTAGGCGCGTTTATTGCTGAGCTGACAGGGCTTTACGCAGATATTCCATAGATAATCTCCCGGCATAAATACCGGGAGGAGCGTTCAGATTCGTTCAACCTTGCACGAATCGGCATAAACCGCTTTCAGGATATAAGGTTCAAGCAGTTTGGCTACGGCTTCAAACACGGGCACCACTACGGAGTTACCGAACTGCCTGTACGACTGAGTGTCTGACACAGGAATGCGAAAAGGCCTGCCATCTACTTTTTCAAAACCCATAAGGCGCGCGCACTCTCGTGGAGTCAGCCTGCGGGGCCGATGCGCCTGATTTTCTTCGTTCGCGAAGTCTGTTTCACCTGTGGCCATATCCCAGCCACGGTCTATCAGAATTTCAGACCCGTCTTTGTGATAGCGAGCAGAAAGCGTACGGGCAATGCTTTCTTTATTTTCAGGATTAACGAGGCCAAAACCGAATCCGTTACCCTTAGCTGCGTGCTTTTTGGCGTAGTTATAGAGATACTCCCAGAGTTTCGGCGTCAGTATATATTTGCTGTCAACCACGGGTTCCAGCAGTTCGCCAAATGACGGACGCTGTTCCGGATAAAAACGACTAATATCGCGCAGGGTAAAGCCCTGGTGAATATTCAGATCACGACGGAAACCGACCAAAACGATACGTTCTCGGTGCTGAGGTAAAAAGTGCTTTCCGTCGATAACTTTAGGATCGTTTTTGCCCATCTCAGCTGCATCCGCAACTTCATAGCCCAGTTCGTCGAGGGTATCCATGATGACTTTAAAGGTTTTACCCTTGTCATGGCTCTTCAGGTTTTTAACGTTTTCAAGAACAAAGATGGCAGGTTTTTTTGCGCGGATAATACGCGCCACATCGAAGAAAAGCGTTCCCTGGGCCTCACATTCGAAACCATGCGCGCGCCCGAGCGAGTTTTTCTTGCTTACACCCGCAAGGCTGAACGGTTGACAGGGGAAACCTGCCAGAAGTACATCATGATCCGGCACATGCTCATTAATGTAAGCATAGGCATCGTTTTCAGGTATTTCAGGTTTATCACTGAGCGTGACTTCCCGAATATCGAGATTGAAAGTGTGTTCCTGAGCATCGTTAAACCAGTTAGCTTTATATGTGCGCACAGCCTCTTTATTCCATTCACTGGTAAAAACGCACTGGCCACCGATGGTTTCGAAGCCCTTCCGTATACCTCCAATGCCAGCAAACAGGTCAATAAACCGGAAGGCATAGTCAGGGTGATGAGCAGGCGCTTCCGGAAGCATTTTTCGTAGAAGTTCCTCTTCGGCTAACGTCAGCGACTTAGGTGAGCACTTACCATTAATCCAGCGATTAAGAGTCTCGCGACTCCACTCATTTTTACCAACTTTTCTAAGCAGTTCAGCCACGTACTTCTGGTCATAGATTTCCAGCACCTGCCCGAGCAGCTTTTTATCATTTTCCTGTCGCAGTTGTTCTTCCGCCTCTGCTTTCTCAAGCAGATCCTGCGCCAGTAATTCAAATTCAGACATATTGCCTCCATTGGGGTCTTATGGGTGAAACTGTATCACTCATTTGACCCAGAGGAAATGTTTTTATCTGGATATTTAAACAGGGTTATTGTTAACGAAAATCAGCTTTTTGTCATTACAGGGCCAGAAAGATACTATCTGGCGGCATAAAAAGCGCCATGTCTCGCATGTCCCAACTTTAGAGGCTTCTGTTTCTCGCCAAAAAGGCCTGCTTATCAGCAGGCTCAATTGAATTGGAGATCCAGGTAGGTGAGTATTACTACTCACCTTCACTGCTAAGAAGAGTTACATCTAGACCATACGCTCAGGCCGTTTCCAGTTCAGCATCATCGTTCGACGCCCCGATATTAAGGAGCAGCCTGTCACATTCAACAATAACGTATTCCGGGATAAGATCGAATCGTGTGGGGTCTAGTTGGCAGATAAACTCGTTTTCAATATGATAGGTTTCATTCACAAACTTGCGAATGACACGGTTATCGGCCTCAGGTTCCAGTAGTCGGAACACCTGAAGTTTTTCATAGCCATTCGTGCAGCTTCGATATAACGACAGAATTTTGTCAGGATCATTCAGCAAGCTCAGCATATGGGGGTAATCAAAACCAAAAATATTTTTAGTGATTAAACTGCATCCATTAAGGAAGCTCTCCGGGTCCATCATCGGGTACCCTGTTCCTTCAATCAGAGGTAGGCGTGTGTCGATTGGTTCCTCTCGGCGGTGAAATAAGTTAGAAAGTACCTGATAAACATCACCTCGATTGTCCATGATTTCATAATGCCTGCGAAGATAAATGAGCTTGATCAGGTCATCACAGTCGGATTCGAGAACCACTTTGCAGATTTGGGAAAACGTCAGAATATCGCTTTCGCGGATAGGTAATTCAGTTATCGTGCCAGTGCTATAACGTAAATAGGATGCAGTAACCTGGTTACTAAACAACTTCTTCACCGACTTCAGAGTATCGATGATTGGCTCAACGTCATGTGTAAGCATCAGTACCGTCTGGTTTTTCAAACACTCAGATGAGTCACGGCGGAACAACATTTCCAGGATGGCAAATTTTTTGTTTTTATCAAACGAAGAGATAGGATCATCGAGAATAATCAGGTTAGGCTTACGAGCCAGGCATTCGTACATAAAAAGAACGATCGAAAAGGCATTACGCTCGCCGTAGCTCAAATGTTGGCTACCTCCACTGAGATAGTCGATATAGTCGACATGGCGAAGCTTAAGACGGCACTGTTCTCCATCGCCAGATATATCTACCTGATAGCGGTAACCCGCATATGCCAGAAAAGTGTTGATATCCTTCTTGTGTTTCTGAATGAGCCGCTGCATGCCAGCGCGCTGCTTGTTGATTTGCCCCTGCAGCAAACCAGCCTGGGAAATGAGGCTATCTAACGAGGCGTTCAGTCTCCCAATTGTTGCAAGAGTTTTATCAGATTGCAGCTCGGAAAAATACTTCACATCCAAACGAAAAGAGGCTAAAGAGGCACGAATATTTCCGGCGTCGTTAAAAGTAAAACTGTTCAGGGTTTTTAATGTTAAGAGCATGGCCAGAAGATTTTCTGTCTGCTGCTTTACGGTAACAAGATAGTCTTCATGCTTCTTCTCCAATCCTCCCTGTAACGTCGTTATTTCCCTCAGACGGGAGCGTGCGGCTTCGGAAAAATACTCGCCTAATTTATCAAGTACTGTGATGATACCAACCAGATTTTTGATCACTGCTTTGTCATATTCAGCGCTTACTTTGCTAATTTGTTCTGCTTTTTCGTGAGAATCACCTGTGCAGAAAGGACAGCATCCCTCAGAGAGTGAGCAGAAATTTTCATACCCTTTGGTCTGCCACTCGATCCACTCTACATTACGATGACTCTGAATAAATGGCTGATAAGGCTCTAGCCCGGAGGGAATATGCTGAAGCTTGTTACCCCCTGCCAACCCCTTCATCCCCGTAGAGGCTTTAGATAAGCCCTTGCTTGTCAGCTTGAACCCACCACTAAGCTCCTGAAGATGTGTAATAAATAGCTCAAGCTCATCATTACCACTGAATTCCTGCCGGATTGCCATTACCATCGAGTCGATCTCTCGCTCCGTTTGGTTGTAGGCTTCTGTTTTGATAAAGATGTCAAAGCTGTTACTAATCAGTTCATCAGGCTGAAATGTGAACTGAGATACGTACTTTTCATCAAAGCACATTACATCCTGAATTTGCTCTGTACCCGTTACACTAGGCTGAAAATCGTCGGGATTCACTGCTCGAAACTTAAAAGGTAGCAGACTGTTAAGACCAGCGGCATCACGAGAAACACTGTGCAAAATGGCACGTGATATGGTGCTTTTACCCGTGCCATTTGGAGCGAACTTAATGTTAAGTTTATTTTCAGAGAGTGTAATGCAAGCGTTATCTATGTTATTGCAGTATTTGATTTCAACATCCATTGAATAATCCTTCTAACATGCTGAGCTGGAGAAGACTGCATCTTTTTATTAAACCCATAACGGTGGTCTTTTCATTTTACCATCGCATCAGGGAAGCCAAACAGATAGCTGACTACCTGCCTTGGAGGATTAATATACGAAATTATTAGTTGTGAATCTTGATATGTGGTAACAATTTCGGACGTATGCTTTTAGTTCATAGTAATCTTTTAAAGCATGCATTATTTATATTGATTTTCTATTCCACATAAATGCGAGTCTCAGTAATCGCGTGGTTGCGCTGCTGGAAGAGTTATCTCCCCGTGTCGAACAATACTCCATCGATGAGTGTTTCCTCGATGCCCGGGGCATTGGCTACTGTATGGACCTGGAAGAATTTGGCAGGCAGCTGCGCGGGCACGTCCTGAGTGGAACTGGGCTAACAATCGGAGTCGGCTTCGGCGCGACAAAGACACTGGCGAAATCGGCACAGTGGGCATCGAAAGAATGGCCACAATTCCGCGGCGTGCTGGCGCTGTCGCCGGATAATCCTCGCCGGACGGCAAAATTACTCAGCCTGCACTGCAGCAGGTGGAGGAGATCTGGGGCGTAGGAAACCGGATAGCTAAGAAACTGCAGGTGATGGGGATCACAACTGCCCTGCAGCTGTCGCTGACTAACCCGACGTTTATCCGGAAGAACTTTAACGTGGTACTCGAGCGAACTGTCCGGGAGCTGAACGGAGAGAGCTGTATTTCGCTGGAGGAAGCACCGCCGCCCAAACAGCAGATTGTCTGCAGCCGCAGCTTCGGGCAGCGGATCACCACCTATGATGAGCTCCGTCAGGCCATATGCCAGTATGCTGAGCTGGCAGCTGAAAAACTGCGCGGTGAGCGCCAGTACTGCCGGCACATTTCCGCCTTCGTTAAAACCTCGCCGTTCGCCGTCAAAGAGCCGTACTACGGGAATATCTCGACGGAAAAACTGAGTACGCCAACACGAGACACCCGGGACATTATCGCCGCTGCGGTTAAAGCGCTGGACAGGATCTGGGTCCAGGCCATCGCTACGCAAAAGCCGGCGTCATGTTGAACGATTTCAGTCCAAACGGAGTCTCTCAGCTGAACCTGTTCGATGAGATACAGCCGCGGCCGCACAGTGATGAGCTGATGAAGGTCCTTGACGGCATTAATCACTCAGGGCTTGGTAAGATCTGGTTTGCCGGCAGAGGTATTGCTCCTGAGTGGCAGATGAAGCGGGAGATGCTGTCGCCGGCATATACAACACGCTGGAAAGAGTTACCGGTCGCCAGGTTTTAACCTGCGGCTCAGCCCAGCCCTGGTTTGCATGTCCACCATAATGGGTACGATCACCAGTACCCTCGCCCTCCGGTTTTTTTGCGCAGCCACCGTCTAAAAGACTTGTTAACTGGTCATGTGAGGACTATATTTGAGACCTGTTAATAAGTCTTAAAGGTGCACTATGCCCAACATGATTCTGAGTGACACAAGCGCTAGCATCAGCGAACTTAAAAAAAACCCGATGGCGACGGTCAGTGCCGGCGACGGCTTCCCGGTTGCTATTCTGAACCGTAACCAGCCCGCTTTTTACTGTATCCCGGCAGAGCTTTACGAGAAGATGCTCGATGCCCTAGATGACCAGGAACTGGCAAAGCTGGTTCAAGAACGCAGTAACCAGCAGCTGCTTGACGTGGACCTGGACACTTATCTATGACTTATACGGTCAAATTCAGGGAAGATGCGCTGAAAGAGTGGCAAAAGCTGGATAAGGCCATTCAGCAGCAGTTTGCGAAGAAACTGAAGAAGTGCTGTGACGAACCACATATCCCCTCTGCAAAGCTGAGAGGAATAAAAGACTGTTATAAAATTAAACTTCGTGCATCAGGTTTTCGCCTGGTGTATCAGGTGATAGATGATCAATTAATTATCGCGGTTGTTGCTGTTGGAAAGCGTGAACGCAGTGACGTGTACAATCTGGCCAGCGAAAGGGTGAGATAACGCATAATGAATGACAAAAAAAGTGAACAAAACATACATGTAAAACATGCAAATCATGAAAAAATATTCATTGATGAGCTATGGATAGCTCATGCTGCTTTCTCTGAAAAGAAAAAGAACCCATCGTTTAAAAAACCGGGGAACACTGCTTTGATAATCAAGCCAGACGAATTCAAGGAATAGGCATGGAAATTCTGATAACTCTGGCCATCCTCTCCGTACCGGTGATCTACGTTTTATGGAATAAATATTTTAGAATATCCCCTCTCTCCTACTTCGGCATCGAAAACGTTCAGCGTGTTGCCAAATGGGAAAGTCCTGAATGGCGCGAGCAGGTTTTTTCTAGAGGCGGTATGACAAGCCGCGAGTGGATAAAAATCAATACCCGTCAGCTGGAGGCGATTAAAGCCGAGTTGCAACGCAGAAAAAAATAAATATTCACCATCAGATAAAAATATAAATGAAGAAGGAACAACAGGATGTTGATTTTGTTAATAATAGTTATGTACTTTGCCGTCTTTATCTATGAGGCATATTCATTAACTCTTCTTTGGTCATGGTTTGTCGTACCTTTCTGAATAACTGATATAACATTTCCGTGGGCAATAGGGCTATGTTGTCTGGCATCATTCTTTAAAGGTGTGCCACCTTTAAAGAATGATGAAAATAGCTGGGCTTCTGCTGCTAAAGACATAGCATTAGTTACCATTATTTTGGTTATAGGTGCTATTGCGCACAAATTTATGTAACTCCCTGACAGAACGATCATTCCGTCCAGTTCAGCTGGCTTCGAGGGAGTCTGGCCTGGTAACGTGTAGACCTCCCGTTTCCAGGTCCGTAGCCACCTGCAAAACTGTAAGCGAATCTCAGTGAGTGCGGTTATATGATTGACCAGCAAACTTGGAATGTCAGGTGCTGTCCATTGCTTAAATTTTCTCAGCAACAGCTACCGCCAGTCACAAAATTGGTGGCAAACCCTTGCCAGTTACATAATCCTCGCCCCCCTGGACGTTCAGGGTTGTTCTCTCTTGGCCCACAAAAAAGCCGCCCAGGGGCGGCTATAAACATTTCTGTTTTACCAGTTGGTACTGGCTGAGCGTCTTTTAACGGAAACTCTTGATAAGTTGCGCAATTGCCGCAACTAGGTTGATTATAGCAATAGCATGTTCAATCATCCCGCACCTCCATCTCTGTGGTGCGTGGGTTACTGAAGCAGTCCCCGTCCCTATGTTACGCCCATCTGGTTATGCTCTTCGTCGCTAAGAGGAAGTTCACCACGCCACCGCCGAGGCTGTCCGGCACCACCCGCTGACAGAGGGCTCGCATCCCGATTACCTGCTTGCCGGTACCGGAACACTGGTTGGTACTACAGTTGGTACAACAAATTCATAAAATTGATAGGAGAATTAAATGAATAGATCTAACTTAAAAGGTCTATCTGGCAGCACTAATGCTTAGCTTCGTTCATCTTAGCGACGAAATTATAAGGAGAAATCTTAAACCTGCCAATATGTTTGATCGATTATTTGCATTGTATTATAGTGAAGTTGCTAAGAGGAAGTTCACCACCCTGCCGAAGCTGACCACCAAACAGTATCGACAGATTGCAAAACCCCGGCCTACCAACCGGGGTTTTGTGCTTTCTAACCTTCATCAACCATCCCTCACCTCCATTTTCCATCTTCATCGGCCAACCTGGACATTCGGTACACCACCGCACTCGCTGGATTACGGGTATTGATCTCCGTTCTGGAAGCTGTTGTTGCAAATCACGCTCTGATGACATCAGCACCATGAACCACTGCCGAGCTGGAATAAACGAACTCTTTTGACACCTCAATACATTTGCTGTTATATCCACTGAGTAATTCGTCATCATCAATGTAAATTGAAATTAATTTTTCTCCTTGTAGACATTTTTTGTATACTTCAAAAAAATCATCAGTAAATGGTACACCCATAAGATCCGCTACCTTCTTAGCATTACATCTACTGTATTCACTTTCCAATAAAGTATGTCCCAATACAATAAAGCAACTCCTAGATATATTAAAAGCATATGTCATATCATCATTTACTACAGATCCCACATCAGGAATTAAAGGTGACTTTCGTGTTTCTTCAGGATAAAATGCAATAATCACCGCTGTATGTAATTCTTTTGCTTTAAAAAACTCATCCATCATACCATCTAAAGTAGGGTTCATCATATTGTCATCAAAATAAACGAACAAAAGAATTAGTTTAATCCAGCTATCAAATTCACTTGAAGTTACTCCATATGTCCTACAAACATAATCACGATGAGTTTTTTTATTTTTAATGAGGGCATTTAAAATTAATTGATAATCCCCACCAGTCCCATGAACAATATAATCTCTAGCAAAATCGAATAATTTTAAAGCCCTTCTTATATTATGAGGGTTTCTGATAAAATTTAAGAATTTAATCTTCTGGAAGAATTTAATATCAGAAATAAACTCACTACCATCAACTTTATATAGTCCTTCTCCAGAATTTTGTATTTTGGTTGCAATATCTGAAAGGAATTTTGAGACCCTATCATTGTATTCTGCTTCAAAGTATCCAAAATATTTCTCCATGTTAAGGCGAGTGTCATCATCAAATACAGCAAGAGAGAAAAGATCGTCCCCGCATGAAAGATATTTTATCAATTTCTTTTCGGGGTATCTTAGTTTTAAAAAACCTTCATTAATCAACTTAAACCTATATACTTTCATTCGGTCATTTTTGGCTTTAGGGTTTATACTATTCCATCTAAATTCCACTTGAGATATATAGTGTTGATTTGAAGTCTTATTAATTAAATCTGTCATAGAAAATCTCGCTAACAAATTGAACAATTAGATAATTCTGCTCAGTGTTGGATAACAGTCTGATGTCTTAATGGTTGATTAACCGCTCTTGATTACTAACCCAGCCAGGAATAAATCCCATCTTCTCAAAGATAACACAGCCAGGTCTCATACTCATAATCTCATATATTCGTTGCTTAACGCCATCAGACCACAAACCTGGTCATATAGATAATTCAGAACGTCAAGACGACTGTACAAAATCTACGGATTGGCCATATGTACAGTCATACCCTTCCCTGTCCCTTTTAACCGGAAAACTCCGACCGGACGAAGCACGCAGCCGTGACAGCTAGTTTTTACTGAGGATGCGGAGATTAAAGAATTGAGTCACTTACCCTGCGAAATTTTGCAGATTTCACAGAGTGCGTTCGATATCACATCAGATTTTTCATCTTAGCCCGAGCAGCTTTCAGGCATGCCTGTTCCACGTCATCCCCAGTGGGCTTGATCCTGATTCCCTTCCAATGCCGCCAGTACGTCTTTTAAATCAGCAACAGAAGGCTTCCAGCCTGTAATCTGCGCGATCTGACTAATGACCTCATCTGTATTCAGCTTTCTGGTGAACAATGCTGTTAAGATCGCAGGAATTCTCTCATTGAGTTGATGCATAATCAGGCCGGTTATCAAAGCTTGTCGATATAACTCCCCCCGGTTTTTCCGGGGGATAGTTTCGATTTCAGCCAGAGCAAGACGATCGGCAGAATCCTCCGGGTGAAGGTACAGTGAACGTTTTTTCCTTTCTTCGCCGTCGTGCATCGATTACTCCTCCGCTTTGAAGCGTGCAATAGCCTGGACCAGCGCTGTCTGAGGTTCGTCCATAAGAACAACCTTTTCGCCAATGTAGTTCCATGCCTTACGAACAGCATCGGCAATGAGTGCTGCACCGCCACCGACAATATATACGCGGTTTACGTTTCGATACTGCAGCAAATCATCAACAACCAGCTCGCCCAGCTTATGTATCGCTGTATCAATGGTATCCAGTACCAGATTTTGTTTAGCAACCTCATTTACAACCTGCCCCACAACATCCAGGTTCTGCCTGTTTTTGATCAGCTCGTCAGCAATCATTGGACTGGTATCACTGCTCGCCATCTTCAGTGCAGTGAGCGTGGCTTTCGTGACCATTGATACACCAATATCAGGATTACCATGTACTGCCGAAACGTCCTCAAACTGGCCAACAATAACCCCGACGTCCAGGGTCGTACAGTTAGTCATTTGAGTGAAAAATAAATCTTAGTAAGCTGCTGGTAGATATGTAGAGGCTATCAGTGCCTTAGGAGCTATTCTTCTAGATAATTTGGTTGGCAATAATGTCCGCTCATGGCTGTGAGTTCAACTGATGGACGCAACACACTTATTGAACCGTTCTGCGGGTGATTCATAGTCTAGCGTTTTTCTGAGCCTTTCGTTGAGCTGTCAGGTAACACAGCTAAGTCTTTGCTGGCGGTGAGAAGCAGAGATCGTAACGCGATTGTAGCGATTAAAGGTCCAGACCGCACGTGTAAAGCAAAGCCTGCGTCCTCTACATCGTCGCTTTAACAGCAGTCCGGTCATATGGCAGGCCGTTAGATATCTCGTTCTGAGCATTACCGACGATCAGGTTTGTCACTCGCCACAGAAATACCAATATACATACCGATACCCCACATAAGCTGTGAAAGCACAAATATACACTGAGATATATCAACAATCAGCAAAGGAAGAAGAGCAACCGTCACGATCAATATCAGGCGGCTACCGAATTTCCGGCGCACAGGCTCAGCGGCGTCAACCGGGACTCCTGTATATCGCAGAACATGCCTTAAACTCGCGTTCATAACCACTCTGCTCAAAACAAATACTCTGTACTTCAGTATATTACATTTTGCTAGATAACGGTTCTCCTGACATGACAAGATCCTTATGGATTTTAGTGACAGTATCAACGGTGCTCTTTTGTCATGTGTAGGATTTCTGTGTTGTTGTAGCTTATGAGCGAAAGCAGAAGTCCAGGTTGACAGCCCCAGCCAGTGCCCATGGTGAAATCTGATATATCTCACCAGTCAAAGGTGATTCATGCCAGTAAAAAACACTGAACGCACGTAGACACCCCAAATGTAAGCTGACATCTCTTTATTTCTGACTTATAATTTTTAGAAGGTGATGGCGTTCCACCTTTCCCAACCGCCCCGTCCGGGGCTGATGACGCCTGATATGACTCTTGATTTTCAGGAGGTATGTCAGGTCGTCCCTAAATCCTATCGACCTGTCTGCTTCCCTTAACGGGGATATTCTTTTGATTAATGTATTTGGTCACCTTAATCCTGACAGCGACGCTGTCTGCACCGCTACCGTGACGGCGGGCTGGCTCAACCAGTGTAACCGTCCTGCCCGAGCCTGGCGGCCTGGTGAAGTGAACCCTGAGACACACTATATTTTTGAAGCTGCCACGCTAACCCTACCGCCCTTGCTTGATATCTCACTGAAAGATGAACCTGTATGGCTGGTCGATTTTACCGAACCGGCTCAGGGGCCTGCTGACCTTTTTCAGAGCAATATCATCGGAATTATCGATCATCACCGGCTGGGCGGTCTGATCACCCAATTGCCGCCAGAGGTCTGGATAAAACCGGTAGGCAGCAGCGCGACAGTACTCTGGCTACTGATGGATACAGAAATGCGCCGTACTATGCCCCCGGCCCACGCTATCCTGCTTCTTGGCGCGTTGCTCAGCGACACCGTTAATCTGTGCTCTCCCACCACAACACAAGACGATATCCGTTCCGCCACTGAACTCTGTGTCCTTTCAGGGGTAAAACGAACGGCTTTTGTCCGAGGGCTCCTGACAGCTAAAACCGATATCACCGGAATGTCTGCAGAGCAGCTTCTGCATAAAGACCTTAAAGCCTTTTCGCTCGCCGGTATGAATGTACATATAGCGCAACTGGAGGTCAGTTCACCTGACCAGGTCACTCCTCTGCTGGATGAACTGCAAAGCGCGATGGTGCAGTTGGCAGTCATGACGGAAGCCGGGCTTATCGTGCTGATGGTCACTGATATTCATACATGCTGTTCTTCACTCTATTTTGCCGGGCCGGAGGGTATCAGCGCAGCTCCATGTTTCGTAACGGGTATGGTAAGCCGGAAGAAACAGCTTCTGCCCTGGCTCGAACACCATTTCAGTCAAAGCCGGAGATAGCCATGAAAATCTACACACATGCACTTGTTCTTGTTCAGGGGAAAGAGGATGGCGTCCCTCTTCTCGCACTGGCGACAACACTGTCCAGTATGCTGCAAATGAAAATCACCATTGCTCATATCTGTAACGACTACCGGGAGATGAACTACATATCGGACAGTCTGAT
This sequence comes from Klebsiella sp. CTHL.F3a, assembly GCF_019890895.1. Lineage (NCBI taxonomy): Bacteria > Pseudomonadati > Pseudomonadota > Gammaproteobacteria > Enterobacterales > Enterobacteriaceae > Klebsiella > Klebsiella sp. CTHL.F3a. Next base: position 145,078 of record NZ_CP082361.1, read on the forward strand.
GAACGATGCCGTATCGAAGGAGGTTGTCCTGGCGAAGGCGCTGCTCAGCGAGCTGACATCGTCTGTAGCTGAGCAGGTTGATGCGAGAGAACTGGTCACCATGCGGCGATTCGAAGATGTACAAAAATGTATCACCGATATCGGCGCGGACCTGGTGATAGCTGGCCACCAGAACCGTTTCATGGGAGCACTGACGTCCCGTTCGGCTGAATACGTTAACCACCTGAACGTAGACGTTCTGATTAAACACATTCACGACTGAGCTACAGGAGAACTGTATGAATTTTCTACTTGAAAAAGTCACCGCCCGCGAAATTCTTGACTCCCGCGGTAATCCCACTGTTGAGGTTGATGCTTTTACTTCTGACGGACAGATGGCGCGTGCGTCGGTACCGTCCGGTGCCAGTACTGGCTCAAGAGAGGCAACGGAGCGCCGCGATGGGGATACAGGGCGCTTCGGCGGGAAAGGGGTCCGTGATGCCGTTAAGGCAGTGGAGACAGAAATCTGCGACGCTGTCAGGGGAACCGATGTGCGGAAGCAGCGGCGCCTGGATAATCTGATGCGGGAACTGGACGGCACGGAGACTAAAAGCCGGCTCGGTGCTAATGCTATTCTGGGTGTTTCGCTGGCGGTGGCCAGACTGGCTTCTCAGGTCACCCGTCAGCCACTTTACCGCTATCTCGGCGGACTCAATGCCAGTCTTTTGCCGGTTCCGTGCATGAATATTATTAATGGCGGAGTTCATGCCCGTGGTCAGGGAGCCGATTTTCAGGAATTTATGATAGCGCCGCACGGTGCATCATCGCTGACAGAGGCCATTCGTCAGGGCAGTGAGGTCTATCAGGCTTTGCGCCAGATCCTTCTGTCCCGGAACCTCTCCGCTGCGGTGGGTGATGAAGGGGGATTTGCCCCGGCCGTCTCTTCGAACCGGGATCCTCTGGAATTCATTGTTCAGGCCATTGAGAAAGCCGGCTACCGTCCAGGGGAAGATATCAGCATCTGTATGGACCCCGCATCCAGCGAATTTTACCGCGACGGGAAATATCATCTTCGTACCGAAAACAGCGCCCTGAGCTCAGAAGAGATGACGGATTATTATGGTGAACTGATGAGCCAGTTCCCGATTGTCCTGCTTGAAGACGGGCTTGCCGAGGATGACTGGACCGGGTGGAAATATCTGCATAATACACTTGGCGGACGAGTGGAGCTGGTCGGTGACGACCTTTTCGTCACGAATGTGAAGTATATTCAACGAGGTATTGAAGAAAACCTTGCCAGTGCAGCGCTTATCAAACTCAATCAGATTGGTACGCTGAGCGAGACATTTGACGCGGTTTCACTGTGTCATGAAAACGGATGGGGTGCCTTTATTTCGCACCGCAGCGGTGAAACCATAGATACATTTATCGCTGATATGACAGTGGCGTTGCGTGCAGGGCATCTGAAAACCGGCGCACCTTGTCGTGGCGAACGCATTGAAAAATACAATCAGCTTATGCGCATTGAGCAGGAACTGGGTAGCGACGCGCGTTATGCCGGTATTAAGGCATTTGTTCGCCGTGGATGATCGAAATCATCACGGCATCTGAGGTGCGTATGCCGGCTGAATCCGGCATACATCCTGCTTCAGAATTTATATTCACCTAGTATGGGGAGATTCTCGTTGAGTCAGTTATTGGCAATTATGATTGGTGGCGCCACTGGTTGTGTCATCCGCTGGTTTTTGGGGATTAAGCTCAACAGTTTTTACCCCTCACTTCCGCCAGGGACGCTTATGGTTAACCTACTGGGGGCTTTTATCATCGGTGCCGCAATGGCATATTTTATGCGCCACCCCCAACTTGATCCTGCATGGAAACTGCTCATCGTCACTGGGTTGTGTGGCGGGCTGACCACCTTTTCAACATTCTCTGTGGAAGTCTTCTCATTACTGCAGACGGGAAATTATTTATCGGCGCTTACATCTGTATTGGTTCACGTCGTGGGATCGCTGCTTATGACAGCGGCGGGATTTTATCTGATAATGTCACTCATATGAATGTTACAGCACAACCATAGTCGGATATAACACGACTGGCAGGCTTTATGTACGCTGATCAATGCCCGCTTCTGGAATAGTGCGGGTATTATTATTTTGATTCACATTGAGAATCGGAACTTAGGTTTGACAATGATTGAACAACTAAAGTAGGGAGTTAGACTGACATATATTACAGGAGTACCATTGTCCACCGATGTTCTCTTATCCTCAAAAGCCGGCGATGCTGGCTTCATATCCTAGTGCTGCCAGACGTACATCTGCCATTAATTAAATATCTGCCAATCCATAATATGTAGAAATTCTGATTCTCTCTCTGTCCACGACTCACTAGCCATACAATGTAATTTGAGATATTCAGGAACACGATCAACCAATCGATTCAGCACACATCTTTCATGTTCAAGGTCTGTCTCAGAAATGACTCAATGATTAATAGATGTGCTCAGCATTTATTTCCTCCAAAACAACAGGATGTGTGAGTACGAAGGTCTTGGGTATTGCTCCGGTACTGACGGTAAAGGTGGGACCGTGGTCCCAGGCAGCATTCCGGTGCTGACCGGGAAGTTGGGACCGTGGTCCCAGGCAGCATTCCAGCGCTGACCGGGAAGTTGGGACCGTGGTCCCAAGCAGCATTCCGGCGCTGACCGGGAAGTTGGGACCATGGTCCCAGACAGCAGTCCGGTACTGACGGTAAAGGTGGGACCGTGGTCCCAGGCTGACAGGATGAAGGCCAGTTCTGATTTACTGGCCTGAGAAAAAAACTAAAGAGATGGGGTAAAATACAGGAAACAGGCAGAAGGATAAGGCGTGTCCATCTCAGGATTTAGGCTTTTCAAGCGCCTTGAGAATAGCTTCGATCTTCTCAATGCATTCGGCAGGAAGCCGAGACCTGTCAAGGTTCAGGACCACTTTATCGCCTCTGTATAATGCTGTTGCCCCCGGAGCAAACTGATGACGTGAGCTCAGATTCACTCTTGATGCAGGAGACTTTTTCAGTACCGATGTTAAAAGACTTATGACCTCTTCTGCTTCAAAGATTACACCCGCTCTCTTCTGATCGTGGAGAGTTGCGGCCTGCTGCTTCAGTAATTCTTCTTTATCTGCAAAAGCTTTCTGAAGGGCTTCACCTGAACGGGCAGACAGTTCACCAGGATGAGAGAAAAGGGCGACAACGGATTTCGGGAGTCTGGCCGTATTGATACAGCGAGTAATTATCTTACGAGAGATGTTTTCCGCATCGGCAAGTGCAGAAATATTTCCGGCAAACTCATTCTGGAGACGGTTTGCATAACGCTGACCACGCTCATAAGCACTAGTAGGGCGATAATCGTTGCCCAGTCTGGACAATGCCGACATCTGCTCATCGTCAAGTTCACCGACCAAAATACGATAATCACTTTCTGTCAGGATAGCGGCCTTGCGTCGACGGCTGCCATCTGCAATTTCAATGATATCGGAAACCCGACGGCCAAAAGCCGGAGTCTGCTGACCGGTCAGTAAAAATGAAGGAATGAGATCATCCAGGGCATCTTCGGTCAGTAGTTCCTGATCGCGCTCGTTACCTGACCATACCCGGGAAGCGGTTTCTACAATATCTCCCCGGAGCACCTCCAGGGTAAACTTCACTTCCCGACCACACACCGGTAACGTAATTGCATTGCCACGAGCCATAGCCCCTACACGTGCAATTAACGAATCCACCATCGGTGCAGCTGGCGCTGACGTGTCTTCAGCTGCCTGAGTATTTGCTGTATGTCTTGGAATGACAGGTGCACGCTTCATTATCTAATCTCCCAGCGTGGTTTAATCAGACGATCAAATATTTCATTACACACAGGTTCCCAGATTGAAAGAGCGTTTCGCCATGCGCCGGTCGAAGAACGTTGATCAATAGCCTGTTCGAAAACGGTTCTCATACGGATCTGGCCTTTACCAACTTCATCGGTTTCACGTACCACATTTTTCAGAACCATGCTTCCCCATGCATCGCGAATTTGTTCTTCCATCCACGGTGACTGCGAACCATTGTTATTACTGTATTTGGTAAGCAGAATACGGACATCCGGCTCAAAGCCTTTAAGATCCACATTCCTGAGCAGATCACGAAGCATATCGAAAAACTGCAGTGCAGAAGTGTAATCGAACAGCTCTGCCGGGGTGGGAACAATCAGCACATCAGCAGCGCATACGACATTAATCGTGCCAATACCGAGGTTCGGTGCGCTGTCGATAACAATCACGTCATAGTCATGAGCAACTGTTTCAATGGCAAGGCGGAGCATCAGGTGCGGGTCAGTGGGGAGTTTTCCTTCATCAAATTTGCCCATTAGCTCAGTTTCAATGCGATGCAGTGCCAGGCAGGACGGAATGATATCAAGGCCAGGCCAGCAGGTGGGTTTTATCGCATAACTGGCGTCATCCTTTTCACCAAGATAAAAGGGCAGGAGAGTATCTTCCGCGTGTATATGAAGATCGGGCACCCATCCGTGATACATCGAAGCTGTGCCCTGAGGATCATTACCCTCGACAAGCAGAACGCGTAACCCTTTCAGGGCCAGGTCCTGAGCCAGGTGAACAGAAACGGAGGTTTTGTAAACCCCCCCTTTATGAGCGGCAACCCCGATCACTGGTGGGAAAGCATCTTCGGCACGCCGCAGTCGAGTACCGAACACATCCCGCATATGATTGATTTGTTCGATGGTATAACCAACACGTTGTTCAACTCTGCCACGGGTTTCCATATCCGGGTGGGGCAACCGGCCGGCTTTCTCTGCATCCCTGATTGCCTGAGAAGAAACGCCAACCAGATCCGCCGCTTCACCTATTCTCCAGCGGCGCGTGATCTTCCTAGCTTCCGGACTGTCGTCATTAAACTGCGCAATGGCAATAGCCTTCGTCATTTCATGTCCAGCAGTAATGCACTGGTTAAGTGTGTCCATCAGTCCCATTCTGAGCATCCTTTAATCATCGCTTTGCATTATTTTATTAAATCTTGGAATTTTTTGCAAAGCAACAATAAAATCGCAAAGTCATCTGAAAATTGCAAAGCTGACGGTAATGAAGGCAATAAACCTGAGAAGAGGGAGTAAATCACATACCGCAGTCAATTTTTCTCACTGCCGCTCGCCGCAGTAAGCGATCTCACGTAGTGAGAACGCGGCGAGGAAGCGGAAAGGTACAGAAGCTGCATAAAGCACTAACGCTATGATGCCAGCTACTTCTCTGGCTCAGTCTCTCTTTATGAAATTGACTGTGATATGTAAAAAATTGACTATGGTATGAAACTGAAAGCCGGAGACAGGTTAACAACAAAAGAAGATCCTACGTATCGCAGTCAATATTTAGTGTTTAATCAGGGAGCTTTACTCATGTGGTACTCAGAAAATCTTTGTAGGACCCTGAATGTGGTATGGAAGGATATGGTCGGGGATAAGCGTTATTCATTGCTTCGATCCAGTAATTGATCCCAAAGAGATCATATTGAGATCCTAAAGAGATCCCCGGATCGCTGCAGCAGGCGCTGTGGCTGGCCTGAACGTCATACTGGATCGACTGTAGAATGTAAAATGTTGACTGCTGTATGCAAAATCTAATACTGTGATATGCAACGGTATTTACTGAGGTATGTATATCCGTTGACTGCGATACGTATAACGACATTCTTTTGTGGATAACCGTTGAGGATCAAG